>CALUTN010000086.1 GCA_944323665.1 Candidatus Gastranaerophilales bacterium
ATTGTAAACGGTGTTGTCTGTGCTTACGAATCTGACGGTGCAATTGTTGATATAGGCGCAAAAAGTACTGCATATGTTCCAGGTTATGAAGTATCTTCTGACAAAAAATCAAATGTTGAAGAAGTTTTGGAAAAAGGGAAGGAATACGAATTCTTGATAACGCAAGATTGCGACGAAAACGGTAAATTCACTCTTTCCTATAAGAAAGTTCATCTTGCTCATACCTGGGAAGAACTTGCTAAAGTTAAAGAAGCTGATGAGACTATTTCGGTTACAATATCACAAATAGTTAAAGGTGGTTTGATTGCAGATATCTCAGGTGTTCAAGGTTTTATACCTCAGGGACAGCTCTGTGCAAGGGAAACTATTTGCAATGTCGGGGACAAACTGGATGTTAAAATATTAACACTGGATAAATCACAAAATAATCTTATACTTTCTAACAGAAAAGTTTATGAAACAAATATGGCAGAAACCCGTAAAAATGTATTTGCACAAATTGAAGTCGGACAAATTGTTAAAGGAGAGGTCGTAAGAATTACTGATTTTGGAGCTTTCGTTAATATTGGCGGTGTTGATTGCTTGCTGCCTCTTTCTCAAATATCCTGGAAATGGGTTGAACATCCGACTGATTTACTCAAGGTGGGACAAGAAATTAATGTTGAAATTATTGATATAGACTATGACAAACAAAGAATCAGCCTGAGTCTTAAAAATACCGAACCTGACCCATGGATTAAAGCGGAAGAAGAACTTAAAGAGGGCGACATAAAAGAAGGTATTATAACAAGAATTAAAGCTTTTGGAGCGTTTGTAGAAGTTCTTCCCGGCGTTGAAGCGTTGCTTCCTCAGTCAGCTTTGGCAGAGTATCAAAATAAAAATGGCTGCATCTTAAAAAATGGCGATAAAGTTAATACTAAAATTATAAAATTTAATCCAAAAGATAAACGTATTTCTTTAGGACTGCCTACTGATGATTCTCCAGCTGGCGAATAACAGATTTAACAGCCTCTGGGTCAAGACCCACAATATTTTCAAAACTTCCTTCATACTTATCTAAAAAGTTTGGAGGAAGTTCTTGTATACCGTAACTTCCAGCCTTATCCAAAGGGTCGTAATTATCTATATAATGATGTATAAGCTCATCAGACAGTTCTTTAAACCTTACATAACTTGTAGTTGAAAGAAGGGCTGCCCGGTTTGTTTTTGTGTTAATACCACAAATTGAAGTCACCACAAAATGGGTTCTGCCGGAAAGCGATTTAAGCATATTAAATGCATCCGCTTTATCTTTCGGTTTGCCCAATATTTTATCATCAAGGACTACAACTGTATCCGCACCTATAACAACTTTATTATTATCCACTCTTTTTACTACATCCAGAGCTTTCTGGGTCGCTAAATCTTCCACTATTTCATAGGAAAAAGAGTCTGTATCCCTTTTTTCTTCATAGTTTGAGGGAATTACTTCAAATTCAAGCCCTGTTTTACTCATTATTTGCTTTCTTCTGGGCGAGTTTGAAGCCAAAATAATTTTAGACATTAATCTTTCCTTTTATATTATTAATTTTATCGGCTCCCTTTTGTGTAAATCCGGCAATTGAGAACCGGTGTTTTTTGACCAGGCAGGTATTAAAATACTCTTTATTAAAAAAATCCAAAGTCTTATCAACATCTTTAAGGATCCTGTGCCAACATTTGAGCGCAGGTTTTTTCCAGTCTGTAATCTTTCCTGTTTCATTATCTATAACCAACATTGTTTTTCCAATTGCAAGTAAGGACACGCCGGACATTTGTTTTTTGTCAGGAACTTTATCAAAAAAAAGTCTGGTATCAGTAAACTGGGTTTTCCCGTGAGACAGCCTATTAGTTATGGTTGAACTAAAAACCATCTTGTCAGATTTATAAACTGTTTCAGAATTCATTCTTGTTAATATTATTTTTATATTATGAAGCTGCCTTGAATTTAAAAACCTGTCTTTTGCTCCAAAAAGAGTCTGATTGATTTGTTGAATTTTCATTTTCCACCATTTCCTTTTAGTATCCGTTTATAATAAACTCCCTAATACGAAAATTTGCCCCCAGGGATTCAGCAATTTTTTGGCAGTTTTCAGTATTAATTTCCCGATTATCAAATCCTGTTACAACACTGGCCGTTGTCTTAATTCCTGCATCAGAACAGGTTTTGATAAATCTTTTAACTTCTTCATAGGCATTTTCAATTTTTGGATTACAGATATTAATGTATTCGTCTGCATTATCAGAATTAAGACTAACGGAAACTTCATCAAGAAGCCCTTTAAATTCTTTCAATATATTTGATTTATAAATTGCATTAGCATGTCCGTTAGTATTAACACGAATCTTAATATTCGGATAATTCTTACGCAAATATTGACAAAAAGATTTCATCATATCTTTTTTTAAAAAAGGCTCGCCATACCCGCAAAAAACCACATTCTTTACTGCCGAAAAAGCTTTAAACTGTTTAATAATATCTTCAAGAGTGTAGTTATCATCATGCCACATCTCAGCACCGCATACATCATCTTTTTGGTTTCTGAGACAAAATATGCAGGAGTTTGAACATGCATTTGTCAGGTTAATATAAACTGTTTCCGGATTTTTATCATTATTAATAGAATAGACTAAAGTATACATAAAATAATTATATGACAAAAAACACTCTGTAAACAACCCTAAAATATAAAATAAACCACAAATAAGGGACAGCAAGCACTGTCCCTTACTCAACATATTAAATCTTGCAAGCTTTTAAAATCTTCTGTCCGGTGTAATCGCAGGGTTCACATTTCTCGGTCCCTGATTTAATTCGTTGCTATTACCGGAAGTACCAAAGTACTTCGCTTTTTGGGCTTCAAATTCCTCTTTATCTTTTTCATAACGGGATTTATCAGGGATATTAGTGCTGCCGTATGAATATGGGTTAGAGGGATCCATCGTTCCTTTTTTAAAAGTAAAAGAAGACTTATGTTTAGCTTTATTAACAGTCGGTTGTTCTTTTATAACTTCTCTCAGAGCCGGGGCCGGTTCCTCCATTTGAACAGGCTTTACTTCTTGTTGAGGCCGGGATGCAGGTTGTACTTCTGCTGCAGGCTGAATAACAGAACTCTCTCCGGCTGTTACGGGAGTATTGCCCTGTTGTATATCTTCGGACGGCAAGTTCTTTGCATTATCAAGAGGTTTAAAAACAGGCTGTGTATTTAAACCTGCCGGCTGAGTTTCAGTATTACTCTGCGGTACAATTGTTTTCACCGGCTGCTCCTCTGTGGAGGCAGGGACTTCATTACGTGTTTCAGACTGTCTTTCTTCAGCTTGCGGTGCTGAATATTTGTTTACTGCATCGTTCACGACACCGGCCTGAACTTCATCCATCTGAATCTTTCGAACACTTGAATACCCGCCTTTACCTAAAAAATGCATCCTGCCAAGCTCATCCGTATAAATTGCATCATTGGCTTTTGCTGACACTACAGAACAAAACGCTGCCGCAACAAGACCTGTAATTAAAAAGTATTTTTTCATTATATTTATCCCCCTAGATTATGTATACATATTAGAATTATAATACATAACCCCGGAAAATAAAAACTTTTGTTAATTTACTTTACACTGTTTAAAAGTTCATTGGTAATATCTTTCCCGCCATATAGAACTACACTTTTCGCAAAGACATAGCTGTAGGAATCTTTTTGAGCTTTTTTCTCTATTTCTGTCTTGATATTTTTTTCTATGGCTGAAAGCTTAGAATTGTAATCTTTATCAATAGCCTCTTTTTTGGCATTAAATTCTTTTGTATATTTTTCTTCAAGAGCTAAAACTTTTGCAGGATCAGTCTGATTTGAGATTTCCCCTCGCGCATTTACAATAATGTTATTAAGCTCATGTATCTTTTTAGAATGTTCCTGTTTGAGTTGCTTAACCTGTGCAGAATTACTTACAAGTTTTTGCAAATCTACAACCGCAACTTTATCTTCGGCAAATACGGCAGATGACGAAATCAAAACCATCACGCAAATAAATAACAAACTTTTTTTCATATTAAACCTCTCTTTTCTTTATAAAGTTATAATAATCATCGTGAAAAAAAACAATTAGCTTAAAATCTATACTAACGGCTAATTTTTTCTAATTGAAATCAGCATATTTTTTAGCTAAAATGTAAATATGAAGAAACTGTTTTTTGCTATAACACTAATAATACTAACCATTGTGCCGGTGTTTGCGGAGGAAATCATAGAAGAAACCTACAAGCTGCAAGGGCAAGTAGAATATGATGACAATCCTGTTGAGACAATATACCTGGATGATACAATAGAAAGACCCCGGGTGAACATCCCAAAGCGGACATTGACCCTTCCGGTAGGGGTCCTGAATATAACATCCAATACAGATACCCCGAGGAGCGCCCTGGCGAGAGCAATGGTCAACAGACGGGGAGTACAAGATATCCTGCCTCTTAGCGGAAGCATTACTGAACAAGCCGGGGGATTCTCCTACGGCTCAAATTGGGGGGAAGAAATTTCCTATTCACAGATAGAATCCTCTGCATCAATATTTGTGCGATACGATGCACCTAAATTCTTTTCTCTGATGACTGATATAAAACAGTCTGCTAATCAGGATATAGGAACGCAATATAATACTTTGAGAGTAACACCGGAATGGCATATTACAGACAAATTGACTATTAAAGATTCATTTTCAACATATATGAATCTTCCTAAGAATAAAAATGAAATTACTCTGGTTTATACGCCGGATTTAAAAAAATATGCAGATTCTTTAAAATTTGAACTGGGTGTCGCACAATCATATTATCAAAGTGGCAGACAAAGTTCCGCCGTTAGTTTTACAACCGGATTTAAGTTGTAATAAATCTGAAATTTCTATATAATTGATTTATGATACGATTCAAACACGAACATAAAAAACCCAAAAAGGTTGTTAATAAAGAAGGGAAAAAAACTAAAACCGCATCCAAACGAACCGAAAAAAGTTCATCCGGTGGTTTTTATTATTCATTTTTGACAATCATACTTCTCTTGTGTCTTATACAAATAACCGTTAGTGCTGTTTTAAATATTTCCAAAATTATTTCATATAAAGCAAAAATTATACAAATTACTAAAACAAGAGATGCCGCTCTTGCTCTGAATGATCAGTTAAAAGATAATATAAATAATTTCTCAAATGTAGCAGGGCTTGAAGCCATTGCAAGAAACAATTTGAAAATGTCATCAGAAGACGAAGTTCTTGTAATTATAAATACAAATAAAGACGACGAGAAGGCTGAAAAACCAAAGAAAATAGGCTTTATAAACTATGATTAAAGAGTTATTACAGGAAGGTTTTTTATTAAAATCCAAAGGTTATTACAAGCATGCTATCGAAGCATTTTATAAAGCACTGGAAATTGATAATTCAAGTCCAGAACTTTTATTGGAAATAGCCGATTTGTATTATCTTATGGGTGATGAAGAACGCGCAATAACTTATATAGACATGATTCTGGAAAAATATCCCGCACATGTTGAAAGTCTTAAACTCCTTGAAAAAATTTTTAAGGATAATGGTGCTCTTGAAGAGGCAGAACAAACTGCCAAAAATATATACTGCATCGCAAGAACTGATGATAACCTTGCTGATATTTTTAAACTTTTGAACGCACAGAAGAAATTTGATGAAATTTTTGAATATAAAACAGACTCAACCTGCGCAAAAGTCTTGTATGAACAGGCTTATGCAAAAACAATGAAAAATGATTTTAATGCTGCCGAAATTCTTATAAATAAAGCCCTGCAAGAGAGTCATGATAATAATTTTATACTTCTGAAAGGAGAAATATTATATAAAGCCGGTAAAATAGAAGAGTGTGTTAAAATTCTTGAACAAATACAACTAGACAGTACAGACCCTGAAATATTAAATTTTGCCGGATTAGTTAAGCAATACTGCGGCGAATACCGGGAGGCCGTAGAATATTTTAAAACAGCAGCCAGAATTGCGCCTAAAGAAGACCGATATTATTATAATATAGCAAGTACTTATTTTAAACTCGGAGAAATCCAGCTTGCAAAAAAATTCTACAACCTTGCAATATCAAATAATCCGGAAAATCAAAATTATCATTTTGCTCTGGCTAACTTGTATTATTCGGAAAAGCACTATAAGCGAGCTCTTGAAGAATTGAGCGGAGATTTTTTTGAAGCAAGACTTTTAAAATCAATTATATTGTATGATACGGGCTATTTGGCAATAGCAAAGAGGGAACTTGAGAAACTGGCAGCCGAATCACCCGATAATCCAATAGTTCGTGACTACAAAGAAAGAATAGAAGAGGAACTCCGGATTTAAGAAAAATATTCTGTTTTCTTAAGCAACGAGTAAATTTCTTCAAGCCGGGTTTTATTATGCAAATACCAGAATCCGATAAGTGCCTCGAAAGCTGTAGCTTGCCGATATTCTGCTTGAATTTTCTTTCTCCCTGTCGGGATTGGAAGATTTCTGGCACGTCGAGCTATTTCAAGTTCTTCATTTGTAAGATTTAAAGTAATAAGCTCAAGCATGTCTTTTTGAAAGGTTGCATTAACTCTTTTGGTTGTTATCTTATGAAGCAAGTTTGCATTCGATGTTTTAAACACAGTATAATTTCTGACAAAAAGCTCCCATACAGCGTCTCCAATATGTGCATAGTTTCTTAAATTAAACAATTCTTCTGGCATAGGGGTATTGTAGCATAAATATAATTAAGATATTTGCGTTTTCCCTCTTTACAAAAAAAATTTATTTGATAAGATGTTTAAGTGAATTGAATCGTCGGCTTGGAATTATACCGGCGCGGATAAGACAATTGAATAAGACTGAAATAATCCTCAGTAGCTCCCACAGCGAAGCGAAAGCGGAGCGGGATAAAGAAATCGGAGCAAGGTTGCTCCGACATTGAGGATAAGACAATTGAATAAGACTGAAATAATCCTCAGTAGCTCAATGGCGGAGCAACCGGCTGTTAACCGGTAGGTTGTTGGTTCGAGTCCAACCTGGGGAGTTTTTTATTGTTAAAATTAAAGTAGGGCGTGTCCCTGCTTTTGTTTTAACTAATATTCTAAAATCGGACGAGAACCACAAGTGCCATTGAACAGACATTGTCGGAATTTGATTTTTTTGAACCAATAGGGCTGTGTTTCAAATATATCTTGATTTTTTTAGTCGGAATTTGCTAAAAATAAGATTCCTGAACTGTCAAAAAAGTCCGATTACTGTCCGTCAATGTCTAAAACAGGACAGTGTCTCAAAACCTTAAATGGCGGGA
>CALUTN010000087.1 GCA_944323665.1 Candidatus Gastranaerophilales bacterium
GACATCATACCTTCTTTGAAATGCTCGGGAACTTTTCTTTCGGTGATTATTACAAAAAAGAAGTTATTCCATGGGCGTGGGAATTTGTAACAGAAGTTCTTAAGCTTGATAAAGACAGACTCTGGATAACTATTTTTGAAACCGATGACGAGGCTTTTGAAATCTGGAGAAGTATCGGAGTTCCGGCAGAAAGAATTAAAAGAAAAGGCAAAAAAGATAACTTCTGGGGTCCTCCGGGGGCATCAGGTTCTTGCGGACCTTGCTCTGAAATCCATTATGATTTAGGTGAGCAATACAAGTGTTCTGATAATTGCGGGATTGATACCTGCGAATGCGACCGTTGGGTTGAGATTTGGAACCTTGTATTTACAGAACTTTATCAGGATGAAGAAGGAAACCAATCTCCTTTAGAAAAGAAAAATGTTGATACCGGAATGGGTTTGGAACGTATAACAATGGTTTGCCAGGGGGTTGCTTCAACTTTTGAAACAGACTTGTTAAAACCGATTCTGGATAAAGTTTCCGAAATGTCCGGAGTTCCTTATAAAAAGTCTGAAAAAACAGACATTTCTTTAAGGATTATAACAGACCACGCAAGATGTGTAACTTTCCTTATTTCTGACGGAGTAATTCCGGGTAATGAAGGAAGAAGCTATGTTCTTAGAATGATTCTAAGACGTGCTTTAAGACACGGAAAAATCTTAGGAATGGAACTTCCTTTCCTTTATAAATTAGTTGATGTTGTTGTTGATAACTATGGCGAAGCTTACCCTGAGCTGGTTAAGAATAAGGCTAAAGTTATTGATACAATTAAAAAAGAAGAGGAAAGATTCAAACAGACTCTTGATAGAGGATATAAAATGCTGGATGAATTTATTTCCGCAAAGAAAAATATTGACGGCGAAAGTGCATTCAAACTCTATGATACTTATGGATTCCCGTTTGAATTGACAAAAGAAATTGCTCAGGAAAACGGCTTAGAAGCGGATGAAGCAGGGTTTAAAGCTGCTATGCAGGAACAAAAAGACCGTGCTAAAGCAGCCGCAGAAAAGATTTCCGTAACCGGTGATATTAAGTATGCCAAAGTTGAAGAACAGGTCGGTTCAACTGAATTTATCGGGTATGAAGAAAACGTATGCGAAGCAAAAGTTCTTGCACTAATTGAAGGAGAAGGTTATACAGATGTTGTTCTGGATAAAACTCCTTTCTATGCAGAATGCGGCGGACAGGTCGGAGACAGCGGGTATTTGACTAACGACAATCTGAAAGCCGAAGTTCTTACAACATTCAAGGTAAATCATCTTTTTGTACACAGATGTCAGATAGTGAACGGTGAAATTAATGTCGGCGATACCGTTCTTGCTCAAATAGATATCAAAAGACGTGAAGAAATCAGAGTTCACCATACATCAGCCCACCTTTTGCAGGCAGCTTTAATAAAAGTCTTAGGAGATGAAGTTAAGCAGGCAGGTTCTCAGGTTGAGGAAAACAGAATGAGATTTGACTTTACGTTCTCCCGTGCGATGACTCCTGATGAGGTTGAAAAGACCGAAAACCTTATGAATGAATGGATAGGTGAAAAACTTCCGGTAAATACAGAAGTTATGGGTATTGAAGAAGCTAAACTTACCGGTGCTACAGCTCTATTTGGTGAAAAATACGAAGACGAAGTAAGAGTAGTTTCAATCGGAGGCAAAAAACACCACCACCATCATCATGGTGAAGGCGAACATCAATGCTGCGGAAGAGGCGGCTGCGGATGTAAGCATAAAGATGAAGCAAAAGAAGTAATCTCTATGGAATTCTGTGCCGGAACTCATGCCAGAAACACCGAAGATTTTAGATTGGTTAAAATCCTTTCAGAAGGTGCAATTTCAGCCGGTACAAGAAGAATTGAACTCGTTGTATCAAAGTCGTCTCTTGATTATATAAATAACAAAATCAAGGTTACAAACGCTCTTGAATCAAGGTTCAAAGCTCATACAGATGAAGTTCTTGAAAGAGTTGAGAAATTAGCTGAGGAAAATAAAGAACTCCAGAAAGAAGTTTCAAAACTAAAAGAAGAACAGGCAAGAATGAAGTTTGCAAGTTTTATTTCCAAGGCTCAAGATATTAAAGGCGGTAAACTGTTCGTTTCGAAAGTTGAAGATTTTGATGCCGAAGCAATTAAGACCGGCGCTGAACTTCTTGCTAACAAGCTGGGTAACAGTATTATTATTCTTGCTAATAATAAAACAGTGCTTGTAAAAGTTTCTGATAACTATGTAAAAGAAGGTATAAATGCCGGAAAACTTGTCGGTGAAATTTCAAGAGCAACAGGGGCAAACGGAGGCGGCAGACCAAACTTTGCTCAAGGCGGTATAAAAGATTCCGCTAAGCTTGACGAAATACTTGCAGTAGTTGAGACGGATTTAATCAGTAATCATGGGTTATCTTAATAACAAATTTGATGTTATAGTAGTAGGCGCCGGGCATGCCGGATGTGAGGCAGCCCTTAGCGCTGCACATCTTGGATGCAATGTATTGTTGTGTTCTCTTAATCTGGATAATATCGCTCTTCAGCCTTGCAACCCTGCTATAGGCGGGCCGGCAAAATCAACTCTTGTGAGAGAAATTGATGCGCTGGGCGGGGTTATGGGAGAAGTTGCCGATGCAACTTATATCCAGATGAAAACTCTTAACTCTTCAAAAGGTCCTGCTGTCAGAGCCTTAAGAGCGCAGTCAGATAAAAAAGAATACACTCAATACATGCGCCATATTCTTGAAAGCACTCCGAATATTTGGCTTAAACAATGCTGCATAACAGGTTTAAGAGAAAAAGACGGGGTAATTACCGGCGCAGTAGATGAGTATGGGATAGAATATTCCTGCCGGGCGGTAATTCTGACAACCGGAACTTCGCTTGAGGGAAGATTATTTATAGGTTTACAGTCCTATCCTGGCGGCAGGCTTGGTGAAATGCCTGCAATCGGACTTTCAGGATGGCTCAGAGAACACGGGATTCAGACAAAGAAACTAAAAACGGGAACTCCTGCGAGAGTCGATAAAAGAACAATTGATTATTCTAAAATGACCGTACAGCCCGGTGATGATAAGCTTAGTTTTTATTCCTACAAACCTAACCGACCTGTAAGAAAACAAGTTCCGTGTTACTTAACCAGAACGAATGAAGATACTCATAATATTATCAGGGCAAACCTTGACAAATCTCCTATGTACCAAGGACTTATTCAAGGTGTCGGACCCCGCTACTGCCCGTCTATAGAAGATAAGATTGTCCGTTTTGCGTCTAATCCTTCCCATCATATATTTATTGAGCCGGAAGGGCTGAATACTTATGAAGTTTATATCCAAGGGTTTTCAACAAGCCTGCCTGCATGCGTTCAGGTGGAGATGATAAGGTCTTTGCCGGGGCTTGAAAATGCGCACATTATTAAACCGGCTTATGCTGTTGAATATGACTATGTTCCGGCTATTCAAACACAGCATTCACTTATGTCAAAAGATATAAAAGGATTGTTCTTTGCAGGTCAGATAAACGGTACAAGCGGATACGAAGAAGCCGCCGCACAGGGACTTATTGCCGGAATCAATGCGGTAAATTATCTTAATTCATCGGATATGCTTGAACTCCCGAGGAGTTCATCCTATATCGGAACTCTTATTGATGATTTGGTTACAAAAGATATTCAAGAGCCTTACAGAATGCTTACTTCCCGCTCAGAATACAGGTTATTGTTAAGACAGGATAATGCGGATGAAAGGTTAACCGAACTCGGTCACAAAATCGGGCTTATTGATGATGAGCAGTTTAATCGTTTTAAAACTAAACAGGAAAATATCCAAAAAGAAATGATTCGGCTTAAGGAAACAAAAGTTTCTGCAACAGATGAAGTTAATTCAATTCTTGCAAAATACGAAGAACATATTGACCGCGGCATGAGACTTTCAGAACTTCTCAAGCGTCCTAATATTAATTATGAAATCTTTAAAGAACTGGATGAAGAAACCCGCAAACTCAATCTTAGCGATGACATAACCGGAGAAGTAGAGGTTTTAATAAAATACGACGGATATTTAAAAAGGCAGGAACAGCAGGTAGAAACAGCCGAAAAGCTCGAAAAATACAGGATTCCGGATAATATTGATTATTCCAAAATCAAGCATATATCAACCGAAACCCGTGAAAAACTTGAAAAAGTCCGTCCGCAAAACTTAGCTCAGGCTTCACGTATCGGAGGGGTTAAACCGGCTGATATTTCCGTGCTTATGGTTATGCTTAAAGGATAAGTCAAATGTAAACGAACTTTTCCGGCTTTGTATTATCTGCTTTTTGATGAATGTTTGAATAGTTCAAATATCATATCACAAGTATCGCCCGTATATTTTTGCATTCTGTCACATAATGCCGCTATAGATTCAACATCTATACCGTTTTTATTTTTTATTAAAACTGAATCAAGAGTTTTTCTTGTACCATTATTAATCTCAACGAAATCATACCCTAATGCAGTTAAATTATTTGTAATATCACCTTCGTATTTGCAAACAAGTGTTTGACCGGCTTTTTGTCCTGAGACAACAATTTGTTTTAAATTTTCCGGTGATTTCCCGTAAAAGTTTAGAGGAGAAATTTTTTCTACATTCATATAAACCGCCTTTCAGAACTATAAAACCATATAAAAAAATAAATTGCTATTATCCGATTAATTAAAATTAGTACAAATATACCATGCTTTTTAAGCAATCTCCGGTATAATTAAAAAAAGGGGTTTTACAGGATGCCTACGGTTAATGAAATAATTAATATAGGATTTTCGCTTCATCAGGACGGGAAACTTGAGGAAGCAGAAAATGCATATCAGGAAGCATTAAAACTTGGAAGTGAAAATGCGGAGGTATTTAACCTTATGGGGGTTTTAAAACTCCAGCAAAACGATGTTGAACATGCTCTTGAATGGGTAACTAAAGCAATAAAGATTCATCCGTGCGAGTATTTTTATGAGACGTATTTTCAAACATGTATTCGTGCCGGCATGTATCGAGAGATTATTGATTGTGAAAACACCGTAAATAAAACTTATCCAAAAAGCTTTTCTCTGTTTTTTAATTTGGCATTAGCTTTTAAAAACCTGAAACAAAACCGTAAAGCAATTGAATACTATGATAAAGCATTAAAGATTAATCCCGCATCTTATCAGGCTTGGTTTAATCTTGCGCATTTATATAGTGTTGAAGGTGAATGCAAAAACGCTGTTTCTGCATTAAAAATCTGTAAAAAACTTAAACCCGATGATAATGATACTGACTATTTTCTTTCAATTGCGCTTATGCGTATAAAAGATTATAAGCATGGCTTAAAACTTTTTGAAAACAGGATGTGCCGCGAAACTGCGGTTGCGCTTCAGAATAAAACATATCCGAACCTGGCTTCCCCAGAGAGATTATGGCATGGTGAAAATATTAAAGATAAAACAATCTTTGTATATTTTGAAGCCGGTTTTGGAGATGTAATAATGTTTTCCAGGTATCTTCCTATTTTGAAAAGGAAATGCAAAAAGCTTGTGTTTTATCCTCAAAAACCGCTGATACCATTATTTCAGGAAAGCGGACTGGGAATAGATGAATTGATTGAAGGTTTTATTCCGGAATCTCATATGGATTTTGATGTTCATACCCCGATTCTTTCTCTTCCGTATCTTTTGGGGCTGAGCGGTGATAAAGTTTTTGCTTATTCGGAAGGCTATTTGTCTTCAAATGAAAGGCTTACACAAGAATATAAGGAAAAGTATTTTAATACTGATAAGTATAAAATTGCTATTAAATGGCGAGGAAATACTTACTATGATAAAGATAGAGTAATTCCGGCACAGGCATTCTCTCCTTTGCTTGAACTTGACGGGGTACAATTTTATTCATTTCAAACATTTGAAGGCTCCGAAGAAACAGAAAAACTCCATAATATAATTGATATTGGTTCGGATTTGATTGACTTCGGACAGACCGCAGCAGCATTAAACAATGTTGATTTGGTTATATGTAACGATACATCTCTTGTTCATCTGGCAGGCGGCTTGGGTATTCCATGTCTTGCTATGCTTCCCTGGGAAGTGAACTGGAGATGGCATGATAACCTTGATAAATGTGATTGGTATGATAGCGTTAAATTGTATCGTCAAAAGACTGACGGGGATTGGAATGGTGTTATATCAGAGATAAAAGGTGAATTGGAAAAACTACTTTCCTAAAGCATGGGCTTTTTCAGTTGTGCTTTTAATTACATCATAGAATAGTTCTTCACTTTTTTCTTCCATACAATCGATTCCCACACGTGTACAGCCTCCTTTCGTCGCAACATTAGAGATGAGTTCTTCCATTGAAATAGTTCTGTTCATCGCCATTTTAGCAGCGCCGATTGCTGTTTGTATACTAAGCAGCAGGGATTTTTCATAATCTAATCCGAGTTTTTCTCCTGAACGTGCAATATCATTTATAACTTTATAGAAAAATGCCGGCCCTGAACCGGAAATAGCAGTTACTATATCAATTTGGGATTCGTCTACAATAATACATTTTCCTATAGTGGAAAGCATTTTCTTAATGTACTCTAAATCAGCAGGTTTTGCGAATTTTCCACCGCAAATCCCGCTCATTCCTTCTCCTACAAGAGCAGGTGTATTAGGCATAACACGGATTACCCTTGTACCTGCCGGCAATTTTGACTCAATAAATCTTGTTGTAACTCCTGCAGCTATTGAAACTATTAGTTTTTGCGGTGTTATAAGCGCGGCTATTTCATCTAATACATCTTCGACTTGATTTGGTTTTGTTGCAATAAAAATTACATCAGAAGTTCTAACCATAGGCTTGTTGTCCAGAATAATCTTTATTCCTAAATCTTTTGACTTTTCTTCAATACCTTCAATTTCGGCCTGTGTTGCAGTTAGGTTTTCTGATTTTGTAAATTTATTTTTTACAAGTCCTTTAATAATAGCACCTGCCATTTTGCCGGAACCGATAAAACCTATTTTATATTCTTCCATGCCTGTTCTCCTTGTTAAAAACTGATAACTTCATATTACTTAACCATTCATGTTGACTCAAAGTTGTTTTTTGTTTAGTATAAAACCATTATAAGTAAAATTAGCTGAAAAGGAAATAGAAAAATGAGACGTACACTAGAAGGAACAAAAATTAAAAGACAGCACGTAAGCGG
>CALUTN010000088.1 GCA_944323665.1 Candidatus Gastranaerophilales bacterium
ATTTCATCATTCGGATTTGCAAGTTTAACCCAGTTAAGTTTGTCGCCGTCTTCAAGAGAAATTGCTATGATACCGCTTCTTCTAATGTTTGCAAAGTTATCAAGCTCAATTCTCTTTATGTATCCTTTTTGAGTAAGCATTATAAGGTTCAAATCGTGTGAGAATGTGCTTACCGGAACAACAGCCGTAATTTGTTCACCCTGTTCTATCGGTAAGACATTAACTATCGGCAATCCTTTGGATTGTCTGCCGCCTTCAGGGAAGTCATATACATTCAAGCTGTATACAATACCTTTTGAAGAGAAGAACAGAACTTTATCATGCATCATTGCAGTAAAGAAGTGTTGTATGTCGTCATCTTCTTTAGTTTTGATTCCGGCTTTTCCTCTTGTAGCTCTGTTCTGGCGGTCAAATGTGTCGAGAGAAATTCTCTTTAAATATCCCTGATGCGTGATAAACACTGCCATAGGAGTATTCGGAGTCAAGTCCTCAATTGTAACTTCACCCTGCTCCGGTACAATTTGAGTTTTTCTGTCATCGCCGTATTTTTCTTTATCTTCAAGAAGTTCAGCTTTTATAATATCAAGAACTTTCTGTCTGTCTGCAAGAATTTCTTCATATTCTGCAATCTTTTTAATAAGTTCATCGTATTCGGTTTTGATTTTATCCTGTTCTAAGCCTGTTAACCTTCTTAATTGCATTTCCAAAATTGCATTAGCCTGATCAACATCAAGTCCGAACTTGCTCATCAAACCAACTCTGGCATCGTCTGTAGTTTTGGATTTCTTGATAAGTTCAATAACTTCGTCCAAAGAACCTAAAGCGATTAATAAACCTGCTAAAATATGGGCTCTGATTTTAGCTTTCTTCAAGAAGTAAATAGTTCTTCTTGTAACGATTTCAACCCTATGTTCGACAAACTCGTTTAATACTTCATACAAATTGAGCAATCTAGGCTGCTTACCACAAAGAGTAACCATATTTACGCCGAATGTGGTAGCAAGCTGGGTGTATTTAAACAGGTTATTTTTAACGACTTCCGGCTTGGCATCACGCTTAAGCTCGATTACTATACGCATACCTTCTCTGTCTGATTCATCGCGAAGGTCGGAAATACCGTTGATTCTTTGTTCTTTAACTAATTCTGCAATCTTTTCAATCAATTGCGCTTTGTTAACCTGATAAGGAATCTCCGTAACTATAATAGCCGTTCTGGATTGTCTGCCCGCACCTCCGGGTATTTCTTCAATAGTCGCAACCGCAGACATTTTGATAGAACCTCTTCCTGTCTGGTAAGCCTGTCTGATATCATTCAAACCGACGATTGTCGCTGCTGTCGGGAAATCAGGACCTTTAATATATTCCATTAACCCGTCAACTGTGATTTGCGGATTATCAATAAGTGCAATAGTTCCGTCTACAATCTCTCTTAAATTGTGAGGCGGAATATTTGTTGCCATACCTACTGCAATACCTGAAACACCGTTTAATAAAAGCATCGGAAGCCTTACGGGAAGGACTGACGGTTCTTCCAATGAACCGTCGAAGTTAGGAACAAAGTCAACTGTTTCACAATCAATATCAGCAAGCATGGATGTTGTGATTTTATGCATTCTGGCTTCTGTATAACGCATTGCAGCCGCGCCATCGCCGTCAACAGAACCGAAGTTGCCATGCCCGTCAACTGTTAAATATCTGGTAGAGAAGTCTTGAGCCATACGAACAAGTGCTTCATAAACTGCTGTGTCACCGTGCGGGTGGTATTTACCAAGAACTTCGCCGACGATACGAGCACATTTCTTAAACGGTTTGTCAGGAGTCATGCCCAGCTCGTTCATTGCGTATAAAATACGTCTGTGAACAGGCTTTAAACCATCTCTTACATCCGGAAGCGCACGTCCTACGATTACACTCATTGCGTAATCTATATATGAACGCTTCATCTCTTCTCTTATATTAACCGGTACGATTTTACCGTCTGAAAACATGTTCTGTTGAGCCAAAATCTTTCTCCTCCATATCCCTTTATACTAATCATGGTACCACAAAAATAGTTGCTGTAAACAATTTTCCATTAAATTATATCTTAATTTTAACAGATTTTATCTACTAAGTATATACACCTTAAATTCACTGTTTATACAACTTTAAGGATTGTTACAAAAGGAAATAAAAAAGGCAATTTCTCAAAATAAAAATACTTTATATAGATGTAAGGATTAAGGAATAAGTAAATTGAAAATAATCAATTAGCTTAACAAAACAAGTTTTCTTTTTATACTCTCTCTTAATATCCTCGTGTTTATTTAATGTTTGCCATGCGACTCTTGGCAAACTTTTTTTTATTGAACAGCCGCAAGCTCAAACGGAGTATCAAGAGAATCTATTCTTATTTCTACTTTATCCGGAAAAACCTGTTTCATCTGGTTTACCAAATCGTTTGTTGAATTAACCCAGAACATAGAAGAGGTCATAATTCTTGTGCTGTATCCGTCAACTTCCGGGAGTTTAATCATTACAGGGTCATCACCGTGATGTTTTGCAAGAATATTTTTTATTCCGCATAGCTCTTCGTATTTAACATCCTTGAGAAGGTTAACCGTTACAATATTAGAATTATCTACCGATTTAACATTTTCTACCACGATACTTAACTGGTCTTCTCCTCTGTGCTGGAGTCGGCCTGTTATAACTACTTTATTTTCCTGCTGCAAAATATCTCCAAATTCAAGAAGTTTTTTGTGGAAACATACAACATCAACTTTCCCGCTCAAGTCTTCGATAGTTACAAATCTCAAGAACTTTGAAGGATCTTTTTTGGTCGGAATCTGTCTTGTTGCGGTAATTAATCCGCATATTGTTACCATCTCGTCTTCCGGAGCTTCATTTAATTCGCTTATTCTGTGTGTAATTAAGAATTGGAGCTTGTCTCTTATTGAAAAAAGCGGATGCGAGGTTACGTAGAATCCTAAAAACTCTTTTTCAAATTGCTGGAGTTCTTTATCTGTATATTCTTCATAACTGCCTAATAACTGGTATTGTGCACCTGCAAATTCATCACTGTTTTCAACAGTAGAGAAGAGACTTACCTGTCCCATGGCACGGTCTTTTGCTTCTTTTGAGGTCACATCAAGAATGTGCTCTATATTCTCAAATAACTGTTTTCTGCTTTTTTCAATATTAGCAAAAGCTCCGGCTTTAATAAGACCTTCCAGAGATTTTTTGTTGACAAATTTTGTATCAAGCCGTTTACAGAAATCAAAGATACTTTTGAATTCTCCGTTCTCTTCTCTCTCTTTAATAATTGCCTCGCAGACAGGCTCACCAACCTGCTTAATCGCAGCAAGCCCGAACCTTATGTTCTTTCCGTCAGGAGTGTACTCTAAATAAGACTTGTTAATATCAGGCGGAAGAACTTTTATTCCGTACCTGTGAGCTTCTTCAATATAAAGCTGGGTCTGGTCTTTGTTATCGGATACACTTGAAAGAAGGGCTGATAAATATTCAACCGGATAATGACATTTTAAATAAGCGGTCTGATATGCTACAAATGCGTAAGCTGCAGAATGCGACCTGTTAAAGCAGTATGATGCAAACTTTTCAATTTGTTCAAAGAGTGTTGTCGCATCTTCCTTTTTCATTCCATGGTGAGAAGAAGCAAGCTCAATAAACTTGGCTTTCTGCTTCTGCATTTCTTCAATTTTCTTTTTACCCATCATTCTCCGGACAATATCTGCTTGTCCTAAAGAATAGTCAGCAAGGGTCTGGAACACCTGCATAATCTGTTCCTGATAAACAATTGTTCCGTAGGTGTCTTTTAAGATAGGCTCAAGAAGCGGATGCGGATATGAAATGGCTTTTATACCGTGTTTCCTGTCTACAAATTCATCTACCATGCCTGAACCCAGGGGCCCCGGTCTGAATAGAGCAACAAGAGCGCCTAAATCTTCAAATACGTCAGGTTTTAATCTTTTTACAAGGTTAATCATACCCTGAGATTCAAGCTGGAATACCCCGACAGTTTCTCCACGCACTAACATTTTATACGTTTCAGGGTCATCCAGCGGAATATTGTTTATGTCAATATCAATCCCTTCATAATGCTTAACCATATCAACGGTTTTATAAATCATGGTCAAGTTTCTGAGTCCCAGAAAGTCCATTTTGAGAAGGGATAGAACTTCCGTAACCTCATGCGGCGGATAGCCTGTCTGTACAATACCGTCTTTTGAAGGCTGAACAGGAATAATTGTATCTAAAGGTGCGTGTGAAATTATAACACCAGCCGCGTGAGTGCCTGTTCCGCATTTTAAGCCTTCTATAGCGCAGGACATATCAATAATTTTTCTGTAACTTACACTCTCTCCGGTTTCCGGAATCGGAATCTGGTAATCTTCATCATAAAGTTTTCTAAGCTCAGACCCTTCAACCTGAAGCGCATCTTTTATCCATTTTGCTTTAGGATTTGTAGCTGCAGCAAGCTCAATAGCCGGTTCAATTAAACCTGTCAGTCTGTTGGATTCCACAAAAGGAACCTTTAAAATTCTTGCAATTCCTTTAAATGCAGCCTTAGGAGCGTAGGTCGAAAAAGTAATAATCTGGCAGACTTTATCCTCGCCATATTTTTGGGTAACATAATCTATTACCTGACGACGTTTTTCAATACAGAAGTCTATATCAATATCAGGCATGGTATAGCGTTCTTCATTCAAAAATCTTTCAAACAACAGATGATGTTTAATCGGGTCAAGGTCTGTGATTTCAAGAGCATAAGCTACAACGCTGCCTGCAGCGGAGCCTCTTCCCGGGCCTACCGGAATATCATGAGTTTTTGCGTAATGTATAAAATCCCATGTAATAAGGAAATATGCAGCAAATCCCATTTTGTTAATTGTTCTAAGCTCGTAGTCCACACGTTCTTTAAGTTCCGGTGTAATTTCTCCGTACCGTTTTTTTAACCCTTCATAAACAATATGTTCAAGATAGGTTTCGTTAGTATACCCTTCGGGAACTTCATAATGCGGAAGCGGAGCATTGCCAAGCTCTATTTCAATATGGCATTTGTCGGCAGCTTCCTGCGTATTTTGGACACATTCATTAAACATTTCATCATCCATCCAGGAGAAGGCTTTTCGCATTTCTTCCTGAGATTTGACATAGAATTCGTTATTCGGGAAGTGAAACCTGTTAGGGTCAGATTTATCGGCATTTGTCTGCAAGCATAATAAGCTGTCCTGAGCGTCGGCATCTTCTTTTCTTAAATAGTGAGAGTCGTTTGTTATGACCATTTTTATCCCGAGTTCTTTTGCTATTTTTATTAACTCAGGGTTGGTTCTTTTTTGTTCTTCGAGTCCGTGGTCTTGAAGCTCTATATAATAATCATCCCCGAACAGTTCTTTGTATTTTTTAGCGGTTTCAATCGCTTTTTCTTTTTCGCCATGCTGAAGATGCTGCAAAACTTCGCCTCCAAGGCAGGCAGATGTACAGATTAAGCCTTCGTGGAACTCTTTAAGAAGCTCAAAATTTATTCTTGGTTTATAATAAAATCCTTCGCACCAGGCTGTTGAAACCAGTTTAATAAGGTTCTTATAGCCGGTCTGGTCTTTTGCAATAAGAATCAAGTGGTACAGAGGATTGTGAAGGTTATCTTTCTGGTGAATATCACCGTCATGTACATAAAATTCACACCCGATAAGCGGGTTTATTCCGGCAGCTTTTGCCTGTTCATAAAATTCAATAGCAGAATACATTACCCCGTGGTCAGTAATTGCAATGGCATTCAGCCCGTTATCTTTTGCATAATTAACGAGATCTGAAACCCTAATCATACCATCGAGCAAGGAGTACTCAGTGTGAATGTGAAGCGGAATTAAGTTTGCCATACCTATAATTTAGCACAGAAGAGTATTAAGGATTGTAAAACTTTCTTATTATATTTATTACAAAATCTAATGCACCTTGCTGCTCTTCAAAAACTTTTATGGCTGAATCTACAGTCTTTTGATAATATGTTTTATCTGTTAGCAATTTGTTTGCAATATTAAAAAACTCTCCCTGATTTTTTACTACAAAACCCGCGCCGGCTTTTTCAATAAGTCCATATATATCTCTAAAATTATGTATTGATGGCCCCGAAATAACCGGTTTATTAAAAACAAGTGCTTCCAGAGGATTATGCCCTCCTGTCTTATTAAAACTTCCCCCAATAAATGCAATATCACAAAAAGCATACATTTTACCCAATTCGCCGAGAGTATCCAGTATCAAAATATCAATACCCTCCATCCCGTTACGGTTGTTAGAACGAAAATCATATTTAAAACTGGTTTTATCAACAAGTTTTGTAACCTCATCTTTTCTTGTCAAGTGTCTTGGCGCAAGAATGAGTCTCAGGTCTGGATTATTTATTTTTAGCTTGGTGAAAGTTTTCAGAACAATTTCATCTTCTCCATGATGAGTAGAACCCGCAAGAATAATTCTAGAACCTGATTTATCAAAGTCAAAATTTACATCAGGTTTTGTAATATCAAATTTTAAATTATTCATTCTCTTTGTTGTCTCAGGGTTTGAGCCGAGATAAAGGAATTTACTATTATCATCATCACTCTGGGTATAAATTCCGGTATATAGATTCAAAAACGGTTTGAAAAAGAATTTAAATAATTTATAACTCTTAAAACTTTTATCAGAAATTCTGCCATTTATTACAAAGAGTTTAATATCTCTTTTGTGGGTTTCTATTGCAAAATTCGGCCATATTTCAGTTTCGGCAATAAATACGACTTTTGGATTAACTTTGTCTAAAAAAGTTCTTACAATACTAGGCAAATCAACAGGGAAATAGGTTATCAAATCCGCACTTTCTCTAAATTTTTTATGTGCAATATCCTGCCCGGTATGAGTTCCTGTTGTTATAACAATTTTTGCATTCGGAAAGTTTTCCTTTGTTGTTTTTATCAATTTTTCCAGAGCATTAACCTCCCCTACAGAAACTCCGTGAAACATTATTACAAAATCATCTTTTGCGCCCCCTTTTTCTTCAAAGATTGCTTTTTTTCTTTTAACAGCATCTTTTGGGTACCCTGTACGTTTTAAAACTATTAAGAAAATAGGTTCGATTAATCTGAAAAATATTTCACCAAT
>CALUTN010000089.1 GCA_944323665.1 Candidatus Gastranaerophilales bacterium
ATAACCTGTCGGAATAGACCCTATAATATAGGCTATTACTGCTGTTAAAAACAAATCGAAAATTGCGCTTATCATACTTCCTCCTTTTTAGTTATTATTATACCAAATATTTGCAAAAACGTTTAATATCATTTAAAATCGTTGTATGGATTACGAATTTTTAAACAGTTCAATTAACAGAGAGAAAATAATTTTACCTGATTCCGATAAAATTAACTCTTTCTTATTACGAAATAACTACGCAGAAATTCTTAAGGCAGTTGATTTTTTAGACAGTAAGGAAAAATTTCTATATCTTCATGGTTTTTTAGGTACGGGCAAACGTCAATTTATTAACTATGTAACGGATTTTTTATCTAATGATGTTATTAAGCTGGAATATTATTGTAAAGAAGCAACCGTATGTGATGATATTTTATTGTCTTTCATAGATGTGATTGATAAAAATGCGATTTCTAAAGCTGTTAGTTTGAATGCAAAAATTACGACATTGGGAGTTAAATTCCGACAATATATTTCTTCAATTAAAAAACCGTTTTTAATAATTCTTCATTCTCTGGATGATGTTGCAGAAGATAATATGAAACTTATTTCGGATATGATATCAGATGTTTTAAAAGAAGAAAATATAAAACTTATTATATCCACCAGAGCAATGATGCCTTCCGTTATTAACGGTGTCCAGGAAGATAGAAAAATTTTCTTAAAGGCATTTACTAAAGAAGTTTTTCAAGACTTTTTAACTTCAAATCAAATTCAGGCAACAGATACAGCAATAGATGATTTTTATAAATATACAAGAGGGTATTATTACTATACGGCTTTGTCGGTGAAAATAATACAGGCAATGAAAATAAGCCTGCATGATTTTTTGCAAAAGTTTGCAATGTCCGGCATATCTTTTGATTCTTACCTCGGGATAACATACGTTAACCTTGTTCCGACAGCTATAAGAAATTTCTTTTGGTTTTTAAGAACGATAAGGCATGGTATAAGTCTTAATGCTCTGGCTGTTTTTGAAATTTATGATGAATTTTCGATAGAGTATTTAAAAACTAACTTAATGATTTTTCAGTCCGGTGAGAATATTTATGTTCAAGACTATTTTTTACAGAAGATAGATATTTCTATTCCGGCTAAAACTGAGATAAAACTTCATAAATATATAATAGGAATTTACGAAGCACAAATAAAAGAGCCGTTGAAGCAGCGGGCACTTCTTTTATCCAGACAGGCACTGAGAGCGGAAATAGAATATCACAGCAAATGTATATACGAGCTTGAACATGGGGAAGAAAAACAAGAACCCGTGCCGGAGAATACTCCTGTCCAGGTTGAAGAACCGGCAAAACCCCAGAATAAATCTCTTTCAGATGAGATGAAAACAGCAGAAGAGCTTTCCGGAGATAAAAAGTACACCGAGGCTATAGAAGCTTATAAAAATATCCTGGCTAAAGAGGGCATTGATGCACAAACAATTATTGAAGTACGATTGCATCTGGCGCGTCTTTACAAAGAAATAAACAATCTTTCAATGTCCGCCCATTTTTACGATATTGTGGAGAGTTATTACAAGCAGCATAATGAGCTTATAAATTTGAATTATCTCTATTATGAGATGACTGATTTATATTTTAAAATGTATAAAAACCAACGGGCTGTAGAAACTGCCAAAAAGGTTATATATTCGGTTGATACTCCGCAATCATTAATGGTCAGCGCCTGCACGCTTTTGGGAAATATTTATTCAAGTATGAATAATCCTGATGAGGCATATTCATATTATCAAAAAGCTCTTGAATCTCTGGATAATAATACGGAGCCGCAAACTCTTGCAGAATTGTATTTTAAATATGCACTTGCATGTGATGACAGAGGCGAAATGGAGCTGGCCTTCAAGTATTATAACAGGTGTATTGCAGTTCCGGTAGAAAACCCGTATAAATCTCTTGCGTATTCAAATCTTGCATCCTGCTACTATGAGAACGATACTCAAGATGAAGCAAAAGACTGTTTCTTAAAGGCATACAATCTTGATAAGGCAAGTAATAATTATGATGGAATTTATTACAATGCTTCTCATCTGGCGGAACTTGATGCCGAAAAAAGGCTGGACTACTTACTTGAAGCGAAAAGAAGCGCAGAATTTATTAATGAAGATTTTTATATTCTTGAATCTACTATTGCTCTGGGGGACTATTACTACAACAACCCTGATAAATATAAGGATGCTTTAAAAGAGTACTTTAAAGCACGCAAAACCGCTGCAAATCTTGAAGGAACAGTGGACACAGCAAGAATTGAAAGCCGTATTAACGATATGAAGCTTAGAATGAAACCGGAAGAATATACAGAAATTGAGAAAAAATATGGAAATTAAAATTGACTCTGATTTTGAAGAGTATAAAAAAGTATTTTTAAAAGAAAATTCTATACATAATTTAATTTCAAAAAATGATGAAAAGTATTTATACGAAAAACATATTTATGATTCATTAGGTATAAAACTTTTTTTTGAGAAGTATAATATAACAGAGGGGAAAGTTCTTGATATTGGCTGCGGCGGGGGGTTCCCGTGTGTTCCTGTGGCAATTGAGTATCCCAATTTCCATCTAACCGGAATTGACAGCATAAGAAAAAAAATAAATTCAGTTATTAGTATAAGAGACTCTTTAAAGCTTACAAATCTTGATTTAATCTGTGACCGTGTTGAAAATATAAAAAATCGAAAATTTGATATAATTTTAAGCAGGGCGGTAGCCGATTTAGCGAAAATTTCAGGTTATGCGCTTCCGCTTCTAAGTGATGGCGGCTATTTTGTTGCGTACAAATCGAAAAAGGCTCTTGAAGAAATTGAGGGTGCGAAAAATATCTTAAAGCGTTATAATGCAAAGGTAGAGGATATCATTGAGTATACGCTGCCGACAGAGGAAGTTTATGAACGATATCTGATAGTGATAAAGGGGGCGGGAAATGAAAAGTTTTAATTACAAAAATCCGACAGAAATAATATTTGGTAATGGAAGGATTAAAGAAATCGGAAGCCTTCTTAAAGGCAGAGCTAAAAAAGTTTTGCTTACTACGGGCAAGGGAAGTGTAAAAAAGAATGGGATTTTTGATACGGTTGTTAAATCTTTAGAAGAAAATGGTATAGAATATGTAGAATATTCCGGAATCAAACCGAATCCAACACTGAAGCATGCGCAAGCCGGGGCAGCGTTTGCCAGAGAAGAAAAAGTAGACGGTATCCTTGCACTTGGCGGCGGAAGTGTTGTTGATGAAAGCAAGGCTATTGCTATCGGAGCATGCTATAAAGGTGATTTATGGGATTTTTATTGTCATAAGGCAGAGCCTAAAAAATCTATCCCTTTATACGTTATTTTAACAGTTCCTGCAACCGGTTCGGAAATGAATCCTAACGGGGTTATAACAAACGAAGAGACTAATGATAAATGGGGTTACAGAACACCGCTTAACTATCCTGTTTTTTCTATTTTAGATCCTGAGACGACACTTTCTATTCCTGTTGAATATACAATTGCAGCTGCAATTGACATAATGACGCATTCTATGGAGGCATATTTTTCTAAAACAGATGAAGATTCTTTTATCTTAGACAGGTTTGTGGAAGCCCTTGTAAAAGCTGATTTGGAAGCTCTTGAACGGCTGGTTAAAAATCCTAAAGATTTGGAAGCAAGAGCCAATATAATGTGGACGGCAACCCTGGCTTGGAATGGGCTTGTGAATTGCGGAGCGGGACGTCATGTTATAGTTAATCACGTTATTGAGCACCCATTGAGCGCAGTTTACGATATTACCCATGCAAATGGGCTTGCGGTTTTGATTCCGGCATCAATGACCTATTATAAAGAGAAATACCAAAAACGTCTGGCTATATTTGGTAAAAATGTATTTGGTTTGTCAGGAGAAGACGAAGCAGAGCTGGCAGACAGAACAATTATTGAATTTCGTGTACTGTTTAGCAGGCTTGGAGTTCCTGTTTCTTTATCCGAGGCGGGTATAAATAATCCGGATATTGAATATCTTGCTTCTCAAACAATGAAACTTCTTGGTGAGACGGATTTGATAACTCAAAAAGATGTTGAAGAAATTTTAAAATTAGCTTTGTAATCAAGTGATATTTTTGGTATGATTGGCTAAAACATACTTGGGAGAGTTTTGACTATGAATACTGCCGAATATTTGATAAAAAAGCTTGAGGAGCTTGGAATAAACGATTTTTTCGGGCTTCCGGGCGACTATAATTTTAACATTTTATATGCGGTTGAAAACAACCCTAAAACTAATTGGATTGGGTGTACAAATGAACTTAATGCCGGGTATGCAGCGGACGGATATGCCCGTCAAAGAGGTTACGGGGCAATAATAACAACATACGGAGTGGGAGAATTAAGTGCGATTAACGCTATTGCCGGAAGCTTTGCCGAAAATGTTCCGGTTATCAGCATAGTGGGAGTCCCGGCAACAAAATATATTGAAAACAAAACCCTTGTACATCATAATTTGAATGAAGTTCGTCCTTATGCCTTTGAAGAAGCTCATAAATCGATAGTTGAAACAACTGCATTTTTAAACAAAGGTAATATTAAATCAGAAATTGACAGAATACTCAGTGTTTTTGTAAAAGAAAGGCGTCCGGTATATATTGCTATTCCGTCTGATATTGCCCTGGAAGAAATTTCCGATGAATATGTTGATTATAATTGGTCAAGTAATTCCGAAGTTTTGGAAGAAGTTATTGATAAGATTATTAAAAAAATTAGTGAAGCATCAAAACCGGTTATACTTGGAGATGTTCTTGTAAAGAGATTTGATGCAAAACTGGAGTTCAAAGAGTTTGCAGCTAAATCAGGCATTCCGGTAACAAATTTTCTTATGGGTAATAATCTTATCAATTCTGATTATGACAAATATTTAGGCATGTATTATTCAAGTTATCGTAATCCTATTGCAAGGCAGTATCTTGAAGAAACTGATTGTCTTATAGCTGCAGGCCCCGTTTACAGTGATTTAAATGCCTTCGGGTTTAATCTGCCGTATAATATTAATTCACATATTGCAATTTATGGAACTCATACCTATATAGAGGATGTAAAATATGAGAACATAAAGATGTCTGATGTTCTGGAAGGTATAAGCCAAAGAATTGAATACAAGGAGTATGAGTTTGAGAAACCGCAAATAGGTTATGCAGGGACTACCATTCCGGGCGGGGAATTAACTTCCGAATATATTTATCCCAGGCTCCAGGAATATTTAAGTGAAAATGACATAATAATTGCAGAAACCGGTATAATTCCGCATGGTATTTGTCAGATGAAATTCCCTCAAAATGTAGAAGTACATACTCAAACTTTGTGGGGCTCAATAGGGTGGGCTACCCCTGCCACACTCGGAGTATGTATAGCGAACCCTAATTCCAGAGTAATTCTTGTAACGGGAGATGGTTCGCATCAGCTTACTGCTATGGAAATAGGAAATATGCTGAGATTAGGGATTAAACCGGTTATTATTGTTTTGAATAATAAAGGATATACTATTGAGCGTATTCTTTCACAAAACCCGGATGACAGTTTTAATGATATTGTCAATATGAATTATTCTAAATTTGCCCGTATTTTTGACGGTGAGGTATGGGCAACAAAAGTTGCAACAGAAGATGATTTTGATAAAGCGCTTAAAGTCACACAAATTATGAACAAATTATGTTATATTGAAATTTGTACTGACGAACTGGATATGCCGGAACTTACCAGAGAGGTTATGACAAATTTTAAAAGCGGGAAAAACCCTGTAAAATCGGCAAATCAGAATTATCCTGATACTAAAAGTATTACGGAAAACCATAATTATAGTATTAAATTTGAAACACATGTACATCAAAGCCTTAAGGGATTAGACGAATAATGGGAAATCTTTATGTAATTTCAGGCTCATCCGGAGTCGGCAAAGGAACAGTTATAAAAGAGTTTTTGAGAAAACATCCGGAGTTTAAACTTTCTGTTTCATGTACCACGCGTGCTCCGCGAGATGGGGAAGTTGACGGAGTTAACTATTTTTTCCTCTCGAAAGATGAGTTCCAAAAAAGGATTAATAACGGTGATTTTCTTGAGTGGGCTGAGTTTTCCGGAAATATGTACGGAACAGGGAAAGATTACGTTGAAAAGACTCTTAATGCCGGACATAACTTAATTCTTGAAATTGATACAAAGGGTGCGTTAAATGTAAAATCAATTATGCCGGAGGCTAAACTTATTTTTATTCTTCCACCATCCATGGAAGAATTAGAGTCCAGACTCAGGGGAAGAAAGACAGAAACTGAGGAAGCAATACAAAAAAGACTTGCTTCAACGAAGCTTGAAATAGAAAATTCTAAAAGATTTGATTATAAAGTGATAAATGATAACATCAATCAAGCAATAGCTGATTTGGAAAAATTTATGCTGTGATGAAGAATAATTTCAACTCCAAATTATCGGGTTATCAAAATACTGTTTAAAAGGTTATTAATTTCTTTGAGATTTTCCATTAAAACCAACTCTCCTCTACATTTAGATGCACCCGGGAAACCGTTAACATAATAAGGGTAAAATTTCCTTACAAATTTAATTCCAACCTCTTCTCCGCGGAATTCGACCTCTTTCATCAGATGTTTTTTCATATTCTCTATTTTTTCTTCCAGAGAAGGCGGCGGTAAATATTCTCCGGTTTGAAGATATTTTTCTATTCTTGAAATCAAAGTTATATCTCCCAAAACCCCTCGTCCGATTGCGACTCCGTCGGCTTTAGATTCTTCAAGGCATTGAACAGCAGTTTCTATTGAAACAACATCTCCGTTTGCAAAAACAGGAATATCAACATTCCTCTTTAATTCAGCAATTTTTCCCCAATCAGCTTTCCCGCCATACATCTGAGAGCGGGTGCGCCCATGAATTGTTATAAAATCAGCACCTGCTTCCTGCATCTTTTCCCCAAATTCAATAAAATTAAGCTCATCCATTGTGTAACCCAGACGAAATTTTACTGAAACAGGGATGGAAATATGAGTCTTAACTGTCCGGACAATCTCCT
>CALUTN010000090.1 GCA_944323665.1 Candidatus Gastranaerophilales bacterium
TAACTTTTTCAAATGTACTCATTTCTTTCATCCTCTTATTTATGTGTTATACACTATTCTACTAAATTATACTATTTAAAGATATTTTTGCAAATAAACTTAAAAAATCGTTACAGTTTTTATTAGTAAGTAGTGATTAGCCGTAGGTAGTAGCAGGGTAGGTTTTAGTCTGCCAATAATCTATTATACTCATATGTCAAATTTTAAGCGATATTACCAAAATAATAACATTGTATTTGTAACAATAGTTACATATAACAGAGTAAAGAACAAATCCAACGACGCGAGAAAAGTCTATGGCAAAGAAAATACTATGACCACACAATCCGAGATGAAAAATATTTGCACAGATCTTTAGATTATATTCACTTCAATCCGATGAAACATTGTAATATAAAACCGATAGATTGGGAGTTTTCTTTATTTAAAAAATTTGTTAAAAAAGGATATTATGATAAAATTGGTGTAATTTTTATAAAACAAAGAGGGCGGGTGCTAACTAGCACCCGCCCTCTTTAATAATCAATTTTCTATATCATTAAACCGCCTGCAACTTCAATTGCCTGACCTGTTACGTAATCAGTATCAAGTGCTAAGAATTTAACAACTTTTGCAATATCTTCCGGAGTACCGAGTCTCTTCATCGGAATAGCTTTTAAATACTCATCAATATTTGCCAAATCATGAGTCATTGCAGTTTGGATAAATCCAGGGCAAACAGCATTAACTCTAATACCGCGTGAACCAAATTCTTTAGCAAGCGTTTGAGTTAAACCGATTAAACCTGCTTTAGAAGCTGAATAGTTTGCCTGTCCTGCATTGCCGTGGCGCCCGACAATACTTGACATGTTAATGATTGAACCCTGGCGAGCTTTCATCATGTATTTGATAACGGCATGAGTTACGCAGTATGCACTTGTAAGGTTAATTTTAATAACTCTTTCCCATTGCTCCATATCCATTCTTACGAACAGACCGTCTTTTGTAATACCTGCATTATTTAACAGGATATCAATTTTGCCGTGTTCCGCAACCATTTTGTCAACATTTTCCTGAACAGCTTTATCGTCTGATACATCAAAGCTGTAAAAATATGCATTAACCCCGCAAGCCTTGATTTCATCTAAAGCCGGTTGTGCTTTTTCAGCATCGCAAATATCATTAATAATAATGTCGCACCCTGCTTTAGCAAGTTCTAAAGCACATGCGAGACCAATTCCCCTTGAGCCGCCCGTAATTAAGGCAATTTTTCTTTCTGTCATTAATTTTCTCCTTATTTTATATCTTAAAACCTATACTATTAGGTTTTGTTCTATTGTTTATCATTATTGTTATCAAGTTTTTTCAACTCATCTTCAACTTGGCTTATCCTTCCGTCGGTAATTGAATCAAAAACTTTTAACTTATCCGTAACGGTCATTGCTTTTTCATATAATTCATTTTTTTGTTCCGGAGTTAAGTCATTGTAATTTTCAGCTTTTTGCAGAGTATCGGATTTACCGAGAATCAGAATATATAAACCTAACAGAACCAGACCTGCCGCGCCTATGTAAAACAGAAAATTAAGATTACTGCCGGCTGTTTTGTATACAAAATCTTCCGTTTCATCAGAGTTAAGATAAGACTCTAAAGCTTCTCTGTCAATTTCACATACCGAACGTGATGCATAGGTATTTAATGCCCGCTTTCGTGTGGATATTTTGTGATGATGTCTATTTGAATACGGAATCAGATAATACCTGGTCTTGGTTCTTGTTTCAGAATTCTTTTGAATACTAACATGGTATGCTCTGCAAACTAAATGTGCGGGAATAATTTCAACACTAGCCTCATCTTCGGTATTTTTAGAATTATTTCTTATATCATAAATCATACCTTTTCGGCTATTTTTAAGAATACTGTTTTCTGTAAGATTATAACATGTATGATTATTATTGCTGCAAACAATCGTTTTCGTATCAGCACCCAAAATAACCATAACTCCGGCTATTACTAATATAATAATAAATAATATTAGTTTATATTTCATATTTAAACCCCTGCAAGTTCACTTTTTAATGCTTCAATAGCTGCTTCCAGCGAAGCGTTATCAAAGACATTATAAACAGAAGCTTCCGGAGCTATTTTTTTGTTCAATCCGGCTAAAACTTTACCGGGACCTATTTCTATAAATGTATCAACACCTTCTGATACCATTTTTTCAATTGTTTGTGTCCAGTGAACTGATGAATAAATTTGTTTTGGCATTTTTGCTCTAAAATCTTCAGAACTTGTTGTCATTTGAGCATCAACATTGGTAATAACAGGAATTGATGCATTATTCAATTCAAAGTCTGAGATAAATGAAGCAAATTCTTTGCCGGCACCTTCCATAAATTTAGAATGGAAAGCTCCTGAAACAGCGAGCGGAACAACTCTTCTGACACCGTTTGCGAGCATATAATCAGATGCTGCTTTAACTGCTTCGCTATCACCTGTAATAACAACCTGAGCGGGAGAGTTGTAATTAGCTACATCTACATAACCAATCTTAGAACCTTCAGCCAGACCGGCTTTAAGTTGTTCTTCGCTTGCATTCAACACAGCTGCCATTGAACCGCCGGTTGTTGAACCCATAAGGTCTGCACGTTTTTGAATAGCTTTTAAAGTATTATCTAGTGACATAACTCCAGCCGCATACATTGCGCAATATTCTCCTAAAGAGTGACCTGCAACAAAATCCGGGTTTATATTCAATTCGGACTTTAAAGCTTCCATTGCCGCAATAGACATTGTAACAATGCAAGGCTGAGTATTAACGGTTTGTTTAAGACTTTCTTCCGGACCTTCAAAACAAAGTGTAGTAATACTTTTATTTAAAATCATATCAGCTCTGTCAAAGATATCTTTAGCTGATTCATAATTATCATACAAATCTTTTCCCATGCCAACAGCTTGTGACCCCTGTCCCGGGAACAAAAATGCGATTTTTTTAACCATATTATACTCCTTTTATTTTTTATTAAATAAGAATTATTAACCTTATTTTCGGATTGCTTTACTTAAACGATACCGGGAAAAATTTACCCCTAACAAATGCCTTCTCTAAGTCTTACAATAGCACCGCCCCAGGTCATGCCTGCCCCGAAACCGCAAAGCACGGCAGTTGTTCCGAGTTTGACATTTCCTTTTTCAACACTCTCCGCCAGTGCTAACGGAATTGACGCAGCAGAAGTGTTGCCGTAATATTTAATATTTGTTACGACTTTATCATCACTAAAACCTAATCTTTCTTGAACAGCTTGAATAATTCTTATGTTTGCTTGATGCGGAATAAGGTAATCAATATCTTCTGCCTTCATGCCGGCATTTTTAATAAGTTCTTCTACGTAATGAGGCAGAACTTTAGCTACAAAAGTATAAACTCCCCTTCCGTTCATTCTGATACCAAAAGGTTTTGGTTCATATTGTTCAACGAGCGGACAATTCTTGCCATCAAAAGAAAGCTCGATTAAATCTCCTATGCTTCCGTCAGCTTTAATATCAATAGCTATAACATCATCAACACCATCTTCTGCTTCGGTCACAACCATAGCACCTGCCCCATCGCCGAAAAGAATTGATGTTCCTCTGTCTTCCCAATTTACAAGGCGGGAATTGTTGTCAGTTGCTACAAGAAGAATTTTTTTGTACATGCCGGAAGCTATATACCCTCTTGCAATACTCAAAGCGTATATTAATCCGGTACAGGCTGCAGTAATATCAAACGCAGGTACCTGTGTTGAAATTCCGAGTCTAGCTTGAATATGGCAAGCAATTGCCGGATATAAATCCGGAGGTGCGGAAGATGCTGCTATAATTAAATCTATTTCATCAGGATTCAAATTTGCTTTATCTAAAGCATGTTTTGCAGCTTCAAAACCTAAATCTATAGCATTCTGGTTTCCTGAAACAACTCTTCTTTCTTTAATTCCGGTTCTTGTGTAAATCCATTCATCGGAGGTTTCGTATAATTTTGTTAAATCATCATTAGTTATAACCGTTTCCGGAACACTATACCCTACACCAGCAATTTTCAGAGGTATTGCGTTTTTTATCATTGTTTTTTCAGCTCCTATATCACAATTATTCGCTTATGCTTTGCAGAATCTTGTCATTTACACAAGTTTCTACAGCATGTTTTGCCACTCTTACGGCATTTTTAATCGCATAAGCATTGCTTCTTCCATGCGAGATAACGGTAATACCTTTTACACCAAGTAATAAAGCTCCGCCAAACTCTTCATAATTAATCTTTTCATAAATTCTTTTCATAAACGGTTTTGCTAAAAGACCAATAACCATTCCTAAGAAATCAGATTTAAATTCACTCTTAATCATTTTGAATAAAAGTGAAGATGTTCCTTCTGTAACTTTTAATACAACGTTTCCGACAAAACCGTCACAAATTACAACATCACACAAGTTCAGGAATAATTCTCTTCCCTCAATATTTCCCATAAAGTTGAATTTTTCTTTTTCTTCTTCAAGCAAATTGTAAGTGCTTTGTGCAAGCTCGTTTCCTTTTCCTGCTTCTTCACCGATATTAAGGACTCCGACACGAGGTCTTTCAATTCCTAAAACATTTTTAGAAAAAGTCATACCCATAATAGCAAATTGTTTAAGCATTTGCGGGGTGCAATTGCTGTTGGCTCCTGCATCAATAATAACAATAGGCTTTTTCATCGTAGGAAGAGTAACCGCAATAGCCGGTCTGTCGATTCCCGGGATTCTTCCTAGTCCGAATAAGCTTGATGCCATAGCAGCACCGGTAGAACCTGCTGCAACAAGAGCATCAGAGCTTCCTGTTGCAACCGAGTTTACCGTTAATACTATTGAGGAATTTTTCTTTTTACGAATAGCCTGACCCGGAGCTTCTCCCATTTCTATAATTTCAGATGCATGAGTAATTTTGATATCAAGTGATTTTACATCTACTCTTACTCTTCTTTTTCTGCCGGCTTTACCGCAGTCTGAAAGAAAACCTTCCTGCTGGATAACTTCAAGACAATGCTCTATTCTGTCTTGTTTCCCGACTAACTCAAGAGCCACACCATATTCTGCCGCAGCCCATACAGCACCTGCAACTATTTCAAAAGGCGCATGGTCTCCGCCCATTGCATCAATAGCTATTCTTGTCATCTTCCCCTCTATTCTTCAGTCTTTTCTTCAACTGTTTCTTCTGTTTTTTCTTCTTCTTTTACTTCAGCCGGAGCTTCTTCTTTAACTTCTTCTACAACTTCAGCTTCTTTTACTTCTTCAACTTTTTCTTCAACAGCTTTTTCTGCTTTAGTTGATTTCTTAGTTGATTTTTTTGCTGCCTTTTTAGGTTCAGCTTTAGCTTCTTCTACAAAGCCTTCTGCTTTTCTTGAAACAACTTTGCCTTTGTATTGACCGCAAGCTGTGCAAACAGTATGAGTTAACATAACTGAACCGCAGTTTGGACATTTAGTTGTAGTCGGCTTTGTTGCCTTCCAGTTTGATCTTCTTTTCCCTTGAGCGCTATGCCCTGTTCTTTTCTTTGGTACTGCCATTTTTCCTATACCTTTCTAATTTGTTGTACTACTTATATTTTCGGTTTTATTTTTTCCGATAAAAAGGTGTTTACTCCTTGCGTTCAATCTTGATAGTTTTAAAAATGTCCATTCTGTTATCATGAACCTGATTGTTTTCGTCGGACGCAAACATTCCTTCATTACAATTTATACCACAAACTTTTTTATTTGGTAAAGCTAATATTACAGATTGATACAATAAGTCATAAATATCAATTTCTTTTTCGCCGTTCAGGTCGGTTATAAACTGACCGTTTTTTAGCTCAAACTCCTGTGAATATTCATCTTGCAAGGCTCTTTTAGCGAATGTTTCATCAATATCAATATCTAAATCATAGTCAAATTCATTAAGACATCTGTCGCAGGTTAGTTTGAGTTTCCCTGATACGCTTCCGGATACCTCAATAAATTCTCCCAATGATTTAAACTCTAAATTTGCGTGGATATTTGTATTAAATTCCTGCATAAAATCATCAAACTCGTATTCAAGAGTTTTATCAGGTTCTCGCTCAATGTCTTCGATTTCTATTTTGTGCATATCATTTACCCATTTTCAGTTTATGCATACGGTTCTTCTTGAAGTACAAGACCGGCCATCTGAGTGGAGACGAAACAAAGTTTTTTAATTGGTCCGACAGGTTCTTTTTCAACAAGCACCGGAGTCGGGCTTTTCATAAGCTGTTTAAGTTCCGCATAAACTGCTTGCGGATTGTCAAAATACATAACAATCGGAGTTGCTGACCCTTTTAAAAATAGGATAACAGCCTGTCTTGTTTTTTGCGGTGTATTAAATTGCTGAACCATAAATTCCTCCTTCAAATTTATTTATTCTTACAGTGATTATATAATAAAGAATTTTTTATCGAACTTTATTCTCTGTACCGGCACGCAAACGTTTAATATTTTCTCTGTGCAAGTATATAATATAAATAGCACCAAAAAGACAGTATAATGAATATGCGATAGGGGTACCGCACAAAAACATTATTATCGGAGAAAAGACAAGTGCCGTGATAGAACCGGCAGAAACATATCTTGTAGCGTATGTAACAGCTCCCCATACAGCCGCAATAACAAGTCCGGCGGTAAAATTTAAAGCAAGTATAGTCCCTATTCCGGAAGCTACTGATTTACCGCCTTTAAATTGCAGGAAGCAAGGTTTGCTATGCCCTATTATAACGGCAACAGCTGCTGCAACCGGAGCTATTCCCCAAGAAGTTCCTACATTTATAAAATATTTTGCCAACAAAACAGGAATCGCACCTTTCAGCGCATCAAGCAGCATAACCGTAAAAAACCATTTTTTCCCGAGGACTCTTTTTACATTGGTCGCCCCTGTTGAGCCGGAACCTA
>CALUTN010000091.1 GCA_944323665.1 Candidatus Gastranaerophilales bacterium
CGATTGAACAGAATGTTTTCATCAATATCTTCCCCCTTATCTATAAATTTTCTGAACTTATAAAAATTCTTGTATATAAAATCCAGGCAGTCTTTCATCTGGTAAAAACGCCTGGTATTATGCAGGTTAAAAAGCGAGGCAATACATTTTTTTATTATATTATCCCGGCAAATTTTCTTCATTCCTTTTTTATTTGCAAGGTTTATTGCAGCCCAGAATGGTTCGGTTTTTATAATATCAATTTGAGTAAAGTCTTTTATTATTTGCAAAACTTTTATCATATAAGGGATTCCGGTTTCAAATTCTGCGCCGAGATAAAAAGGTATATTTTCAGAATGTACAATATCAGGACGGAAATTCTCGGATACAAGTTTTTTAATGCAAATCCTTGCTGCCTTGACAAAAGATGCAAGATGCGGTAAACGTGAAATTTCCTGAATGTCTCTGCAAAACGAAAAGGCCGGAGAGTATAATCCGTACACTTTTATGTTAAGATTGTTTAGCGGAAATCTGTATAATACGGCTTCTGTTGTCCTGTTTCTTGTAAAAAATTCAAAATTAACAGATGTTCTTTCAAGCTGAAACGAACCCAGTTCTATTTTTTTTGACGGTTTTATATTTTCTTTATTCAGACTCAGTATAGGAATCAGGATGCGAATATCTTTGTCGGGATATTGTTTTCTCATTGAATCAATAAATTCGAGAGGCGAATCATCTCTTGAAGAATTTATTGTATAAGGCGGACAATCAAGAGTTACAAATACAATATTTGTAAAATTCTTGTTCGGTCTTTCTTTAATAAAAAGATTTGTTTTCTTCTTAAAAAATCGTAAATATGTCTTCAGATTTTGTTTAAAATTACACTCTTTGTTGATAGTTTCCCCAAGATTTACGGTCTCATGATTAAATATGAAATCGATATCTTCAGTATGTGTTGATGTTTCAAATAATTCACTGCTAAACCTGTTCATAACGCAATTTTAAATTAGGAATAAAAATTAATCAATATGGATGTATAAAATTATATATAATTTGACATATTAATTTTAGCCATGTAAACTAATATAATTGGGGACTTGAGGATTTTAGATGGTTATGAGGGACAAGTTAGATTCTAACTTTATTAACTATATACATAAAAAAAATCTTTATTATACCAATGATTGGTCAAATTTTGTTAATAATTGCCAAATTAATAAAGTTTTATCAAAAGCATCAAAAAATCAAACCGGAAAAAGCGGTTATCCTGACTACATTTACGTTAATGAGCAAAATAATTTGCTTATTCTTGCCGAAATAAAGAATACTATTAAAGAACATCAATCGACGGATGGCTTGAGTTATCCTAAAAAATATGCAGTTGATGGTATTAAACATTATCTCAAATATTTTTTAAAAGAAAATTTGGACTCCGTTTTGTATTCTTATTTTAAAAGCTGGAAGATTGTCGGTCTGGCTGTATCGGGCAACCCGGAACAAGAATATAATCACCAAATATCCACTTATTTCCTAAAAGATAACAAGATTGACGAGCAGGATATTCAAGAACTGTTGAATGAAGAAGATTATATCTTATTATTTGAAAATATTAATGAAGAAGAGATTATTAATAAAATTTCTATAGTTTCAAAACAGGTAAATCAACTCCTAAGAAATATTGATTCTCAGGAGCGTCCTACCGTTCTGTCTGCTTTGATGGTGTGCTTATTTGAACCTAAGAACTTTTCTAATTTTTTCAAAAATGATTATATGGGCTGGGATAGTGAAATGATCATTGACAATATTCCGTTAACGGTCAGTAATGTGCTCAGAAAAGAAGGTCTTCCCGAAGAAAAAATAAATGTGTTTAAAAATCTTTTAAGACTTAATAAAAATGAATTCAGGGATACAGATTTATTAAAAGAGATTCTGTCCATTCTTGAAAAGGATGTAATTCCGCTTTTTAAGCATAAATCTAATTATGATATAATAGGTAAGTTTTATGAAGAGTTTCTAACATGGGCAGGTATTGCAAATGTAAAAAAAGGAATAGTTTTGACTCCTCACCATATTACGGAATTATTTACTGAATTAATTCCGATGAAATACACGGATGTCGTGGTGGATACTTGTTGTGGAACCGGGGCTTTCCTTATTGCTGCAATGAATAAGCTTCATATGCTTATAGATAATTCGGATATTCCTAATAAAGAAGAGCTTAAATCTAAAGTAAAATCCGAGCAGCTTATAGGTTTTGAGTACAATGAAACGATGTTTGCATTAGCAATTTCAAATATGCTTTTTAGAGGTGACGGTAAATCACAGATCTACAATGATGATTCATTCAGTGTTAAAGCTGATAAAATATTAACATCAAAGAACATAGATATAGGTTTTATTAATCCTCCCTATGGCGGTCAGGATAATAAGAAAAATCCGACAAAAAAGGAAATTCAATTTTTGCTGAGACTTCTGAATGTATGTAATAAATATGTTGTTATGATTGCACCGCTAAGTACATATTTTAAAGATGATAAGATACGTTCATCAATACTCAAGCGCCATACTCTAAAGGCTGTAATTAATATGCCGCCGGACTTGTTTCAGCCTAATGCTTCCGCTCATACTGCAATTTCTGTATTTGAGACTCATTCTCCGCATGGCAATAAAAATGTCGCATTTATGGAGCTTAAAGATGATGGTTTTATGTTGTCAAAAAATAGAGGACGAACAGATCGTAAAAACAAATGGCAAAATATTAAAATTGATTTTTTAAAAAAATACAATAATCCGGAAAAATTTGATGATAAGAAAACGGTAATAACAACTCCGCTTGATTTAAATAAAGAATGGCTGCTTCAGGCATATTCAGAACCTGATTATATGAACCTTACTGATAATGATTTTATTTCAAGTATTAAGCAGTATATGATATTTAAGGCAAAAGAAGCGCAAAATATTTTGGATAAAGATTTGGATGAAATTTCCTTAATAGAATTATTGTTCAGTTACTATGGTTCTTCTTTCAACAAACAGTTTGAAAAAGATATTAAAGTTGCTTATTCAAATAAGAATTATAGTCTGGAAATCTGTCAGCCTTTTTATTTAAAAGATATCTTTGATTATGAGCGCGGAACCCGCCTTGTTTGCGCGGACAGAATTAACGGCAGTGTTCCTCTTGTTACTGCGGGTTATAAAAATTCAGGGTTTGCGGAATATATTAATGAGGATGACAGAATGACGCTTCATCATAATAAAATAACTATTGATATGTTTGGAAATGTCTTTTATAAAGAATCGAGTTTTTATTGTGATGATAATATTATTGCTATAAAACCTAAAAATATTGAATTAAATAAATATATTGCAATGTTTCTTATAACGGTCTTGAAATTTTCTACAACAGCATATAATTATGGTCGACAATATCGTTTAAAACATTTTGTTAAGCATCAAGTCAAGCTTCCTGCCGTTAAAAATTCCAAAGGAAAATTTGTGCCGGATTGGAATTATATGGAAAATTATACTAAAAATCTGCCTTATAGTTCAAATCTTTAAAATATATTCTCTTTTCCATAAGCAAATTATTCTGCCGGCATACATTCATGGTAAAATTATAAGGCAAGGAAAATGTTATGAATTGTTTTTTCAGAGATCAGTATGAAGCATTGGCTAAAGCTACAAAACCCTGCCAATATGTAGGCGGAGAGTACTTTTCATATAATAAAGATTTTGATTCTGCAACAGTTAGATTTGCATTTGTATTTCCTGACAAATACGAAATCGGAATAAGTAATCTAGGTGTAAGAATTATCTATGACAGGGTTAATTCTCAGCCGGGAATGCTTGCTGACAGAGTCTATGCGCCGGAGCCGGATTTCATGCCGGAATCTTTATACGGAGTAGAATCAAAAAGACCTCTAAAAGATTTTGACGGTATCGGGTTTTCTCTCCAGTATGAGCTTTCTTACCCGACAGTTCTAAAAATGCTTGATATGTCCGCAATTCCGGTAAGAAATGAGGATAGGACAGACGAACACCCTATTATACTGGCAGGTGGTCCGTGTGCTTTTAACCCGCTTCCTATGTGCGAATTTATAGATGTTTTTTGTATCGGTGACGGCGAAGAAATGATGGTGGAAGTCTGCCGGGTTCTGGAAAAGACAAAAGGTTTACCCAGAAATGCACGCATAGCAGAACTTTGCAAAATCAAAGGCTGCTGGAGCAGGGAGGGGGTAAATATAGGAACAAATGGAAACGTCCTTTCCTCTACTTTAGGAAAAGACAAGGCAGGAGCTAATTTTTCACCTGTCGAAAAAAGATTATCCCCATTGATTAATGACTATACTCCGACCGCTTACCCTATTCCGTTTTCTAGTTCTGTACACGATAGAGCTATTGTTGAAATACGACGCGGATGCGGAAGAATGTGCAGGTTCTGTCAGCCCGGGCACGTTACCCTCCCAATCAGAGAACGGGAAGCGGAAGATATTATCAAGATTACAAAAGAGCTTGTAAATAATACCGGCTATGATGAATACTCGCTCTTATCACTTTCTTCAAACGATTATTCAAATATTAATGAAGTTATTAAAGAGCTGGCAGTTGACTTTAACAAGCGCAAAATCTCGGTATCTCTTCCAAGCCAGAGAATTGACGGATTCAATCTTGAACTTGCAAATTTAATGCATTCAGTTAGAAAATCCACAATGACTCTTGCACCGGAAGCCGGCAGCCAGAGACTCAGAAATGTTATTAAAAAGAATATTTCTGAAGAACAGATTCTAAATGCAGCCCTGACTCTTTATAAAAACGGCTGGTCAAAAATCAAATTTTATTTTATAGCGGGGCTTCCGACAGAAACATTGGAAGATATGGACGAGATGGCAGAACTCTTATCCAAAATCAAATACCGCTCAAAACTCTTAAAAAAAGAACTCGGGCTTAATCACGGGTTTGAGATTACCTGTACTCTTTCAATATTCGTACCTAAACCGTTTACCCCTTTCCAGTGGTGCCCGCAAATGAATCTAGACGAAGTAACAGCACATATTCATTACCTCAAAGAAAAAACTAAACACTTAAAAGGGGTAAAAATAAACTATCATGAAAAATTTGTATCTCAAATAGAAGCCGTGCTTACAAGAGGGGATTCTTCTCTTTGTAAATATATAGAAGCTCTTTATAATAAAGGATGCTATCTGGATGCCTGGGGAGAACATTTTGATAAAAATGTTTGGGCAGAAACCGCAGAAGAATGCGGATTATCTTTAAAAGAACTTGCTGAAAAATCGTATGAACTTAATAAGGTTCTTCCTTGGGATTTTATTAATACAGGGCTTTCAAAAGAATGGCTCCAAAACGAATATAACGAAGCTTTTAATCAGCCAAAAGAATTTAACCTCCAGCCTACTTGCGAAAACAAATGCGTGCAATGCGGTGTTTGTCCGAATCTTAAGACGCATAAAGTGCTGGCAAAACCTTACAAAGCGTCAGAAGAGGCGCAAAAAGTTCTTAATATTGAACAGCCTGACCCGACAAGGGCGCACCCTGACCCTAATATACCAATTTATAAATACAGGCTCAAAATCACTAAAAAAGGAATCCTAAAGTATTTTTCCCATCTTGATTGGCAGAATACTTTCCATAAAGTCTTAGCAAGAACGGGCTTGAATGTTGTGTATTCCCTTGGTTTCAACCCTACAATGAAAGTCTCTATGGGAATTGCGCTTCCGCTTTTTGCAGAAAGTGAAGGAGAACTTGTTGATATCGAACTCTATGACAATTTATCCCCGAAAGAAATTGAAAATATAATTAACCCAAAACTTCCGGAGGGCGCAAAAGTCATAGATGTTAAAGCTATTGATAAAAGCTCCCCGGCTATTGATATAACCGCTTTCTGGGCAGAATATAGAATTACTCCTTATAATAAATCAAATCAAGATTCTCTTTACAATTTTGAAAAATTCCGCTATGATGTAGAAAAGGTTTTATCTTCCTCTGAAATTTTAATCACGAAGAAAAACAAAAAAGGTTTAGAAAAAACAACAGATATTAGGAAATCTATAGGTTTATATAGGTTTGAAAATGAAAGTCTGTTCATATATCTTAAAACCGGTCAAGGTTCCGACATTCCTGCCTTGAGGGCAGATAGTTTAATGGAGCTTGTTAACAAAGAACAACTATTTGAAGTAACAAGAATTCGATTCCTTGACGAAAAATTGAGAGAATTATAGTTTGGTAAAGGATTTAAGACAAATGAAAGAAACAACTTTAGCTAACAAAATTGTCATAGCTGAGCGTGATAATATTGCTGCAGTTATGGAAAACGGAAAAGTTTCAGAATTTTTTGTACACAGAGGCGAAATAATTTTAGGCGATGTTTACCTCGCGCAGGTTGAAAACATACTGCCGAGTATTGAAGCGGCTTTTGTCAATGTAGGCTCTGATAAAATGGGGTTCCTGCACGCACAAGATGTCTCCGGGAAAGGAGCTTTGCAAGACAAACTAAAACCTAAACAGAAAATTGTTGTTCAGGTTGTAAAAGAGCCTACAGGACATAAAGGTCCCAGAGTTACTACAGAAATATCACTTCCGGGCAGATTTTTGGTTCTTATGCCGAACGAAACCGGGATTAATGTTAGTAAAAAAATTACTTCCGCTAAAGAAAGGGCAAGATTAAAATCCGTAGTTAATCTCCTAAAACCCGTAGGAGTCGGAATTATTGTAAGAACAGAAGCTGAAGGACAGACAGAAGCCGATATTCAGGAAGATTTGGAAATCCTGCTTGAAAAATGGAATAATATTGTAACTTCGGCTGAATGCCTTACTCCGCCAAGCCTTCTTTACAGAGATCAGGACTTATTA
>CALUTN010000092.1 GCA_944323665.1 Candidatus Gastranaerophilales bacterium
TCGTTTTATATGGCAAGTCGGGATTTTTAAAACTTTTCTGTTTGATTTTCCGCCCGTGCAATCAAAGATTGCTTCATTCGCTTCACTTGCGTTCCGCTATTAACGGCAGTTCTCTCAGTTAGTTCCATTTAGTACGGCTTGGAACGATTGTTACCAATCTGCCTTCGCAGCCCGGAACTGAACCTTTAATTAATACTAAACCGTTTTCTGAATCAACTTTAACAAGTTTAAGTTTAGTAATAGTAACTCTTTCATTACCCATGTTACCAGCCATTCTTTTACCTTTGATAACACGGCTAGGAGTTGTACCTGCACCGATTGAACCCGGTTCTCTGTGGTTCTTTGAACCGTGAGCCATAGGTCCTCTTCCAAAGTTCCATCTCTTAACAGTACCCTGGAAACCTTTACCGATTGATGTACCGGTTACATCAACTTTTTGAACATCTGCAAGAACTGACAAGTCAATTTCCTGTCCGACTTTGTAGTCAGAAGGATTGTCAACTCTAAATTCTTGTAAGTGTCTGTAGTTATTTAAACCATTTTTCTTAAAGTGACCGATTTCTGCTTTTGTTAAATGTTTTTCTTTAGCAGGAATAGTACCAACCTGTATAGCATTGTAACCGTCAGTTTCAACAGTCTTAACCTGAGTTACAACAGTTGAGTCAACTTTGATTACAGTAACAGGAACTGCCAAACCTTCTGAATCGAAAATTTGAGTCATTCCGAGTTTTTTACCTATTACACCTAGTGTCATGTGTCTTTCCTTTCCGACATATATACGTCACAGCACAATCCTGCTGTTAGTACCAATATGCCTTTCTTCTTGCGAGCGCTACCTAATTACTTTACCTGTTTGAGCAAGGTTCTTATTTACCCCTGCCCGCGTCTTACCTGACGTTGTAGTTCACATTATATGCATAATGCTTATTAAGTTTTCAATTTGTGGTGTTTAAATCTTTTTCCGCCTGTGCAATCAAAGATTGCTTCGTTCACTTCATTTTCATTCCGTTCACAACGGCGGTATAGTTAAGTTTCGCCTTCAGTTCGCCGGCTCACCGCCGCCGAATTCCGGCTTCACTCCGCTTATAATTTTACTTCGATATCAACACCAGCCGGTAAGTCTAACCTGCTCAATTCTTCAGTTGTCTGTTGAGTAGGTTCGTAAATATCGATAATGCGTTTGTGCGTACGGATTTCAAAATGTTCTCTTGATTTTTTATCAACGTGCGGTGAACGCAATACACAATAAATACGTCTTTTGGTCGGTAAAGGAATAGGACCGGCAACTTTTGCATCAGTTCTTTTTGCTGTTTCTACGATTTTTTCGGCTGATACGTCAACCAACTTGTGTTCGTAAGATCTCAAACAAACTCTGATTCTTTGTCTTGTACCTGTCATTTTTAATTCCTTTATTTTTGTATTTTTACTTAAATCATCCGGTTTTAAACCTTATTGGCGGAGTGTTTATAAAAACACAAAACGGGTTTGTCTTCCAACCCATCCGTCCCTTTCGGCACCCGGAGGCTATTCTTTCGACTATAGCATTTTAATCTTATTTCAAACAAAAATCAGTGTCAACAAGGGGATTTAATTTGATTTAAGAATTTACAAAAATTTACAATTAACAGTTTAGAGGAAAATGTGAATAGGAAGTGGGAAATAGTGTAACAATATTTATTTATTCTTGGCTAAAATTTATTTACCCATATTTACCCCCTTGCTAAAAAATTTTTAGCAGAATACAATGATGGTGGTCGAAGTATATTAAGATTCAAGTTTGGTATCTTGAAAGAAAGCAGGTAACAATGAAAAAAGGTATTCATCCGGATTATAAAAAAACTGTTATCAAATGCGTTTGCGGCAATGAAATTGAAACAGGTTCTGTTGTAGATAACATCACTGTTGAAATTTGCTCACACTGCCACCCATACTACACCGGTCAACAAAAAATTCTTGACTCTGAAGGTCGTGTAGAAAGATTCAATAAACGTTACGGTAACAAGTAAGATTAAGAAAATTGAGAAAAATAAAAGAACCGGTTTGAAGTTAACAAACCGGTTCTTTTTATATTGACAACATCCACTTAAAAACTGTAAAATAAGCTTATGGCAATAGTTTATTTATCATTAGGTTCAAATCTCGGTGACAGGGTCGGATATATCCAGCAGGCAGTCAGCCTTCTGGGTGCTAATCCTGATATAAATATTGTTGCGACTTCTTCCTTTTACGAGACAGAACCTTGGCAAATGCACTCTGAAAACTGGTTTGTAAACGCTGTAATACAAATATCAACAACCCTTCAGCCGGAAGAATTGCTCAAAGAATGTAAAAATATTGAAACACGTTTGGGAAGAAAAAAAGACGAGGAATCAAAAGCTTATCTTGACAGAACTATTGATATAGATATCATTTTTTACGATAACCTTATTTTAAACACTCCTAATTTAACTATTCCGCATAGATTTTTCCATAAAAGAGTCTTTATGCTTGTTCCGATGCTTGAAATTGCTCAAGACTTTGTACATCCGCTGTTTAACAAGACAGTTGAAAAACTTTATGATGAAATAGAAAATCCTGAAATGGTCTGCCTCTATGGAACAAGAATTTAAAAATCCCCCCCTCCTTAACACTCCCAACTTGAGAGGAAATATTGCCATAATCGGAGCGGGAGCTTCAGGATGCGTTTGCGCATATTATCTTCTTAAAGAAGGCTTCGAAGTTACATTATTTGATTCCGGCACCCCGCTAAGAACACTTTTACCCACCGGCGGCGGACGCTGTAATCTTGCTCATGCTGAATACGACCCGAGAGAACTTGCTAAAAATTACCCCAGAGGAGAAAAATTCTTATATTCAGTTTTCTCACAATTTTCTACCTCTGATACTATTGAACTGTTTGAAAAACTCGGAATAAAAACATACACTCAGCCGGACGGAAGAATTTTCCCCGAATCAAACAGTGCAAAAGATGTAAAAGAAAAGGTTCTTGCCCGCATAAAAAAATCAAACTTTGTCAAAGAAAAAGTTCTTAAAATAGAGCCTCTCTTATCAGGATACAAACTAAAAACATCAAAAGCGGAATATTTTTTTACTGATATAATCGCAGCCGCAGGAGGTCATTCCGGATATGAATTTTTAAAAGATTTAGATATAAAAATAATTCCGCCAAAGCCTTCTCTTGTGGGTTTAAACTGCAAACATCAGGACTTATCCGGAGTTGTAATTAAAAATGTTATATCAAAAGATACCGGATTAAGCGGAGATATTTTGTTTACACATTTTGGAATTTCCGGACCGCTAACTTATAAAATATCTTCTATTAAAGCAAGAGCAGATTTCCCTTACATCTTAAGTTTTGACCTTGCGCCGGACTTATCGGGGTTACAAGAAATTTTAAACAAAAACCCTCACAAAGAATTAAAAAATATACTGGGAGAATATTTTCCGAAAAGATTCGCAAGTTTTATATCCGGAGATTTTGCCGGATTTAAAGGTCATCAAATTAACGGCAAAACAAGAGATTTTATACTTGAAAATATTCACAATTTTACTTTAAAAATAACCGGAACTAATAAAGGTGAAGAAACCGTAACCGCCGGCGGGGTTGATTTGGATGAAATTAATCCTAAGACAATGGAATCAAAAAAATATAAAGGATTGTATTTTATAGGTGAAGTTCTAAATATTGACGGCTATTGCGGCGGGTTTAATCTGCAAAACGCATGGTCAACCGCCTTTGTAGCGGCTAAATCTATCTCACCAGAAGTATGAACCAAGGAAATTCTTTAGAATTATCTCCGAAATGAGAGAACTGAATCATGCCTTTTTTGGTTATACATAAAAATCCTTTTAAGGGATAGGTTTTAAATTTTGCATTGTTTGTAGCATATGCATAGTTATAAAAAAACCTGTCCGTATCATTTAGAATAATAACTTTAAAACGCTTATGACGTTTTTTTATTTTCAAAGAATTTGTGCTTGCTGCAAAATCAGAAATTTTTACAATTCTGTATTCAGGAAACAAATCATGCACCTCTTCCTGGTTTAAGGTACGCTGTTCCAGTATATCATCTTTGAATGTGAATTCATAGAATTTCAAGTCATAGTTAGAATAACCGTATAATTTACCGGATAGGATAAATTCATATTGACATCCGGTAGAAAATACAAAAACTCCCTCTCTGTTGTAGAACTCAGAGTAACTTCCTGAACCGTCAGAAATTTTTTTTGTATAAAAAGGTGTTGTTTTTTTCTTAATTTTAGTAGTCCAAGAACCATTTACAAAAGCGATTTTCGTACCATCTTTAAGATTTTTATAGTGAATCGACTCCATATCGGATGCAAATACAGGAAATCCCATTCCAAAGGTTATAATAAAGGCTAAAAATATTTTTTTAAACATAACTCCCTCTAGTTACTCTTTATTAATTGTCATTAGAAATTATACCACAATCTTTTTCAACTTTTAAGAGGATGAAAAACTGCCTGAAAAATTATAAACTCAATGTATGAGCAGTATTGTATCTAATTTGATAGAACAAATATCTTCATCCGCAGTTGGCAGTGTTAATAAATCTCAAAACTTTGACCCGGAAGATATGACTTTTGCGAAGCTCTTGGAGAAGCAAGGTCTCAAGCTCCAAGAAGCGTCAAACCCTTCTGAAGCATTTGGCCAATTAGGTATGCCGGCGGGATTTCAGATTGAATCAATAGACGGAGCTGATGTTGATATTGAGACCCAAGATAATTATACAAATAATAAATTTGACCCAAGAAATAATGTTACGGATATTTCGGAGCTTGATTCAAATCCAAATACAGTAAAGAGTTCCGAAGAAAATTTCTTTTCTTCACTTCTAAATGAACATTCTCAAAACACTAATTCCAAAATGTTTAATTTTGCTCTCAAACATGCAGCAAATCTTTATGGTCTGAGTGGTAAAAGTGTAGTTAACGACCTGAGCGATTTTGTAACAGATATCTCCGGCATGGTCTAAAATAGGCATGCCTTTATTTTTTATGTTTGTTATATAATTTTTTTAGAGCTTTTATAGCTTATTTTAAGGATTAATGTTTATTTTATAGCTGTAATTTTGATTTAATAAGGAGGTCAAATGGGCAAAATAGAAATTACACACGAGATTGAAGAAAAATGTTGTGTACACCGCGGTGTAAAAGGTGTACCGGCTCCAATCCCTCAAGAAGGTGAATGGACTAAATGTAAAGAAATTAAAGACATTTCAGGTCTTACTCACGGTTGCGGCTGCTGCGCTCCTCAACAGGGTACTTGCAAATTAACTCTTAATGTTAAAGACGGTGTTATACAAGAAGCTTTGGTAGAAACCCTTGGCTGCTCCGGTATGACTCACTCTGCAGCTATGGCTGGTGAAATCCTTCCTGGTAAAACTATTCTTGAAGCTTTAAATACAGACCTTGTTTGTGATGCAATTAACGTTGCAATGAGAGAATTGTTCTTACAAATCGTTTACGGAAGAACTCAAACCGCTTTCTCTGAAAACGGGCTTCCTGTAGGTGCAGGGCTTGAAGATTTAGGAAAAGGTCTTCGTTCACAGGTTGGTACTATCCACTCTACTAAACAAAAAGGGGTTAGATACCTTGAACTTGCTGAAGGATATATTCTTGAACTCGGTCTTGATAAAAATGATGAAGTTATTGGTTACAAGTTCGTAAACTTGGGTAAAGTTATGGATGCTATTAAAGCAGGTGTTGATCCTAAAGAAGCTTACGAAAAGAATATCGGTACCTACGGTAGATTTGCTGATGCGGTTAAGACAATAGACCCTCGCAAAGAATAGGTACTACGTACGTAGTTATATTGTCGGGGGATATGAGGTTTAACTACAGGTAAAATAAAAATTTCCGGTTCCCCTCATCGGTAGAACTACAAGATGGAATTAAAAAATACGTACGTAGTTATATGCTTGGAGAACAACCGTTTTAATCAGTTCTCCTCATACGTAAAACAACATGATAAAAGAATAAAGGGAAATAAATTATGACAGTAAAATTTGAAGGACAAGACAGGCGTGAAGCTACTCTAAAGAAAGTTTTGCCTGAATATGGGTTTAATTCTTTAGAAGATGCTCGCGAATTATGCCTTTCAAAAGGCATTGATGTTGATGCAATTGTAAAAGGTATTCAGCCGATTGCTTTTGATAACGCATCTTGGGCTTATACTCTCGGTTGTGCTATTGCTATCAAAAAAGGTATTAAAACAGCTGCCGAAGCTGCTGAAGCTATCGGTATCGGTTTGCAGGCTTTTGCAGTTCCGGGATCTGTTGGTGATACAAGAAAAGTTGGCTTAGGTCACGGTAATTTGGCTGCTATGCTTTTAAGAGAAGAAACTGACTGCTTCTGTTTCTTAGCAGGGCACGAATCTTTCGCTGCGGCAGAAGGTGCAATCGGTATTGCAAGAAACGCTAACAAAGTTAGAAAATCACCTTTAAGAGTTATCCTAAACGGTCTTGGTAAAGATGCTGCTTATCTTATAGCAAGAATTAACGGTTTTACTCATGTTGAAACAGAATACAATTATAAAACCGGAGAATTAAAGGTTGTTAAAGAAACTCCGTTCTCAGAAGGTGAAAGAGCAAAAGTAAAATGCTATGGCGCTGATGATGTTTCTGAAGGTGTTGCTATTATGATTAAGGAGGGTGTTGATGTTTCAATTACAGGTAACTCAACTAACCCGACAAGATTCCAACACCCTGTAGCCGGTACT
>CALUTN010000093.1 GCA_944323665.1 Candidatus Gastranaerophilales bacterium
GTTTTACAGACCGGAAGCTAGACTACAGGTACTCCTCTTACGAAATACTCCGAACCGGAAGAAAAACTTCAAAGCTACGCACGTAGAAAAGGGTCGGAGTACAAAAGAGGTTTTACAGACCGGAAGCTAGACTACAGGTACTCCTCTTACGAAATACTCCGAACCGGAAGAAAAACTTCAAAGCTATGCACGTAGGCAAGGGGACAGCAAAACTGTAAAATGACATTCAGAAATTATTTCAGAATCTCACCGAACAGTAATAGCCTCAGCTTACTACCAAACAGAACTCACAATACAGGTGCAATTGGCAGAAAAGCCTGTACAAACAAAAAGGAGAAAATAATATGTCACGTATTGGTAAAAAACCTATTGAAATACCTTCAGGCGTAGAAGTTAAGATTGAAGGCAATGTTGTAACAGCAAAAGGACCTAAGGGTACTGAATCAGTATCTTTCAGAGATGAAGTTAAGGTTTCTATTGTTGATAATCATGTAATCGTTGAAACAAATTCTGATGACAGAAAAACCGGCGCATTGCATGGTCTTTTCAGAACTCTTATTTCAAATGCTATAACAGGTGTTTCTAAGGGATTTGAAAAGAAATTAGAAATAGTCGGTGTCGGTTACCGTGCTAATATGGAAGGTTCAAACCTCAATATGGCCCTCGGTTACTCTCATCCGGTTGTTATTGTTCCGCCGGAAGGTATTAAACTCAGTGTGGAAGCTAACACAAAAATTACAGTTCAGGGTTCAAACAAACAGGCTGTAGGTGATGTGGCTGCTTACATCAGAAGCAAACGCCCTCCTGAAGTTTACAAAGGAAAAGGCGTTAAGTACGAAGGCGAACACATCAGACGCAAAGCTGGTAAAGCCGGCAAAAAATAAGATAGCTGTGCGTGAGCTTTGTGAACGCTACAGATATCTTATCCTGAACTTGTTTCAGGATCTCTCTCGTAAGTTCTGCGAACGCGGCACAGGCGGTAAATGCGTAAGTCGGTGTGGAGTCCGGGGATAAATAGCCTGAGGACATAGCCGCAAACAAAATGACAGTAGTAGGTTAGACATACTTGCCTGACGCATAATAACACAAGCCCATATAAACTCTTGAGTGGTATCAAGCAAGTTTGGGCAAAAGAAAGGAAAACCAAAATGATTAAACAAGAAATTAGAAAACCAAAAGTGCAAAAAAGACATCAATCAATCAGAGTTAAAATTTCAGGTACTTCTGAATTTCCGAGATTGGCTGTATATAGAAGCACAAAGCACATCTATGCTCAATTAATTGATGATGAAAAACATGTAACAATTTGTTCTGCTTCATCAGTTGATAAAGATCTTAAAGAAAAGTTAGCTCACGGCGGTAATATTGAAGCCGCTAAAGTGGTTGGCGAAGCTATAGCTAAGAAAGCTAAAAAAGCCGGCATTGAATGTGTAGTATTTGATAGAGGGGGCTTCCTCTACCATGGTAGAGTTGCAGCATTAGCAGAGGCTGCAAGAGAAGCCGGTCTTTGCTTCTAATATTATTATGGTTACCATGAGCAGGGTTTGTCTTTTAGTCAAACCCTGCTCTGTTATTTTATTTATTTTTCTGCTAAAATATCACCCGAGGGCATTAATTATGAATAAAAATAAACTTTATCTTCCGTTATTACTTGTTTGTACTGTATTATCATTAAGCGGTGTAGAAGCTAAGATGACAAAAGAGGCGCATGCTTTATATCAACAAGCTTGTGCATTTGAGTATAAGAGTGATTATGTAAATGCAATTAAGATTATTAAACAGGCATTAAGTATTAATGGTGATGATGCTATGCTTTATACAAAGATTGCAGGATTGTACTCTGATATCGGAGAGTATCAGGAATCTTTAGGTGCTTACAAAAAAGCTATAAAACTCCGCCCGAATGATGCATTTATTTATATCAGTATGGGAAATATTCTGCAAACACTCGGGGATTATGAAAATGCTTATAATGCCTTTAACCAGGCACAACAGATATATCCTGAGTATAAGTATAATTATCTCAATCTCGCTAATGTTGAATATTTCAGAAAGAATTACAAAGATGCGATTGAGTATTATAATACCTTTCTGAGTGCGTATCCTGAGCATATGGAAGCAAGTGAGAATCTTGCAAATGTTTATTATTTATCAGAGCAGCCCGACAAAGCTTGTGATATATATTCAAATATATATAAGCAATATCCGTCAGCATTCAAGGAATTCAAAAATTACGGATTAGCGTTATTTGATACAAAACAATATCAGGCTGCGGCTGAAATGCTGGAAAAAGCGCTTGATAATGATAATGATAATGAAACTTTATTGGCAAAATTAGCTTTATCTTATCAAAATATTGATGAGAATGATAAGGCACTTAAAACTTTTGAAAGAGTGTTTGAATTGAATCCGAAGCTGACAAGTTTGCGATTTGATTATGCCAATTTACTCGGAAATTTAAATAAGCCTGATGAGGCTATAGAGCAATATAAAGTATATCTTGCCGCATTCCCGGATGATGCGAATGCGTATTTGAATCTGGGGCTTGTATATAAAAAGCTTAATAACAATGAGCTTGCTTTATTTAATTTTGAAAAATCTTATTCAAAAGATTCATCAAATGTAGAAACAAAGAAAGAATTAGCACTAAGTTATCATAAGAAACAAGATTATGTAAATGCTTTAAAATTCTATGATTTTGCTCTAAAAACAGAGCCTGATAATCAGGAACTGCTTGCAAATAAAGCTTTAACTCTGCATGCAATGCACAATTATGTAGCTGCAATAGAAATATATAAAGAGCTGCTTGAAACTCAGCACAATGAAAGGATTGAGCAGAACTTAGCGGCAGCATCAATTGCTTATGGATATGATTTGTATGACAAACAGGATTACGGTCAGGCTATATTGTATTTTGAAGATGCAATTGAGCTTAATGGGAAGGAAGCTTCCGCTTATTTTGGATATGCCAGGGCTAATGCTAAAATGGGATGCACTGATGTTGCACTCACAAGCTATGAAAAAGCAGTTTCTTTAGCTCCGGGAAATATAACTTATATTAATGAATTGAATGAATTTAGAGAAGAATATAATAATTTAATAAAGAAAAATCCCGTTGAGCTTCAAAAAAGTTCAGGGCCTGATTTATCAATAATAACTCCTGTAGTCTCTGCTGTTGATAATGTTTCTGTTTCTGAAACTGTTCCGGCGGAAGAACATTCGGAAACATATAACTCTCTTGTTAGTAAAGGTGATGAAGCATACAGACAGCAAAAGTATGAAAATGCTATTGATTACTATACAAAAGCTGTTGTTTTTGTTCCGGCAGATAAAGTTACAATGCTAAAAATTGCTAATATTTATAAGCTAATGGGGAATAACGCAAAGGCTCTCAGTTTCTATGATAAAATCATAGCTCTTGATAAGGACAGCACAGATGCATACTTTAATAAGGGGCTGGTTTATGCAAACCAAAAGAATTATGACGAAAGCATTAAATGTTTTGAAAAAGTAATAAGCTTATCTCCGGAGTATCCTTATGCCTATTATTCAATTGGAATGGCTTATGAACTTAAAAATCAGCCCGAAAAAGCGCTTGAATATTATTACTTGTATACGGGTATAGAAACCGACGAAAAAATGCTTGATCTTGTAAATAAAAGAATTAAGAAGCTGGAAAATAAATAATGCGCAAAATTATACTGCTTGCGGCGCTTTCATTAATACTTTTTTGCGGCTGTGTCTACGACAGAGGGATAATTTTGTTTAATACCCAGCCTATCACAAGAGAAAACGCTTTGAGCGATGAAAAAATATTTGAAGAAGGTCAAAAAATATATTATCTTTTTATAGCTCCGAAAAAGATGCAAAATAAGTATATTCGTGTGCAAATATTTAAAATGACGGATTTGGCACCGCTCGGCGGAGCAGAGATTGTCAGGACAAAAGATTTCAGGCTTATGAAAGACGAAAGATATTATCACAGCGATTATTTTACACTTTATACCAAAGGAAAATATGTAATGCAGGTATTTTCAATTGATGATTTGCAGCATCCTCTCTCAATTGGAGATTTTTATATAAAGTAGATTTAAGTATCCTATTGGTGTATAATTAAATAATAGATATTCCGGTCGGAGGGTTAAGAATGAGCGAGATTTGTAAGAATTGGACGGAGTGGCTCAAGAAAAATCGTTTTGCCGGGCAAACTCCGGAAATGGTTGAACAGACGACACGCTGGCTAGAGGCTGTAAGAGATGTAATCCTTGTTTATGCAGGAATTAAGCCCGATGATGTTATTCTTGATATTGGGACAGGAACCGGACTTCTAGCTTTCAAAGCTCTTGAAATACAGGACTGTAAAGGAAAAGTAATTTTCTCCGACAAATTCCAAGATTGCCTGGACGATTGCAAAAGAATCCTTGATGAATCAGGTATTACCTCAGGGTATGAAATGCTGCAATGCCCGTGCGAACATATTTCAATGCCGGATAGCTCTGTAAACAAAGCTCTTATGCGTTCAGTTCTTGTGCATATAGTAAATAAACAGCCTGCAATAAGTGAAGTATACAGGATTCTTAAACCGGGCGGCAAGTTTTGCGCATTTGAACCGGTAATCAAGGCTAATACCCGTTATTGGGAGCTTACTAATCCGATGTACATTGAAAAGTATGAGGACTTTAAAAAAGCTGAAAATGATATAATGGAAAATCCGATGGATTCGCTGTGCAACTTTGATGAAAATACTCTCAGAATGAATCTTGAAATAGCGGGATTTTCTATTCCGGAAGTTAAAGTTCAGGCTGTACAGTCAAAATATACAGTACAAGCTGGAATGGTTAAGGAATGGTTTACAAATCCTCCTTCTCCTGACCAGCCGAGCGCCAAAGAAAGATTCATGAAATATTTTGACGAACAAACTGTGGATAAATATATAGAAGATGTACAAAATTATCTTACGGGACGTGAGATTCAATTAAAAACAAATGCTGTATTTATAAATGCAACAAAGTAAAGGGTTAATATATGGAACAAAAACAAACTGCTATTATTATACCTGCTCGTTACGGGTCATCAAGGCTTGAAGGGAAACCTCTTTTAAAAGCAGATAACAAACCTATTATTCAGTGGGTTTGGGAAAAAGCAAAAAACTGCCCTTACGTTGACAGGGTCATTGTAGCAACTGACGATGAGAGAATTTTTAATGCTTGCAAAGGTTTTGGCGCAGAAGTTGAGATGACATCAACAGAGCACAAAAGCGGAAGTGATAGGATAGCAGAAGTTGCCAAAAGACATCCTGAAATTGCTTATATTATAAACCTCCAAGGAGATGAGCCTCTTATAGAACAGTCCAATATTGAGCTTGTAATAAAAGGAGTCAAGTTTGACGACAAAGCTGATATTTCTACTCTTGTAAGAGAGATAAAAGAAGATGATGAAATTAATAATCCGAATCTGGTCAAGTGTGTTTTTGACCTGAACGGTTATGCAATGTATTTTTCACGTTCTAAAATTCCTTTTGAGCGCGGAGTAAATGAAGAAAACAAGACAGAAAAACGAACCAACGGAGGCTGGAAGTTCTACGGGCATTTAGGTATTTACGGATACAAAAGAGAGGCATTATTTAAAATGACAGAGCTTCCGCAGGCAAGTTACGAAAAAGCTGAAAGCCTTGAACAGCTAAGAGCACTCCAGAACGGTATGAAAATAAAAATCGCTGTTGTAGATAATATCCCGGTCGGAATTGATACAATAGAAGATTTTGAAAAGTTTAAAGCTATGGTAGAAGGATAAATTAAGTGTGAACCTTAAAACAGAAATAACAAAACTTCATTATACAAAAGAGCCTAAGGGAGTTTTATTTAATCTCCTCAAGTTTTGTTCTGTTTTTTACGGATTAGGAAGCGGTTTCAAGAATTTTCTTTATGATAAAAATATTCTTAAACCGAAAAAGGTTAACGCCTATGTAATTTCTGTCGGCAATTTTACAACGGGCGGAGTCGGGAAAACCCCTGTTGTTGCTGAAATTGCCAGATATTTTGTTGATAAAGGCGAAAGAGTTTGTATTATTTCAAGAGGATACGGCGGTAAATTAGATAATAAAAAAGTAAATGTTATCTCTGACGGAATAAACTTATTTTACAAAGCTGATATGGCTGGAGATGAGCCGTACTGGCTTGCTGTCAATCTGAATATGTGCGCAGTTTTAACCTGTTCTAACAGAGCTAAAGCTGCCGAGTATGCAATAAGAGAGCTTGGAGTTACAAAAATAATTCTTGATGATGGATTCCAGCATAGAAAACTTCACAGAGATTTGAATATTGTTCTTGTTGATTCAGAAAAAATGTTCGGGAATGAAAACCTGCTTCCTGCCGGTCCGCTAAGAGAAGGTCCTGAAGGGTTCAAAAGAGTTGATAAACTTGTTATAGTAAGTAAAAATATTGATCACACCAGAGCAGAAAAGCTTGCAAAAATAATGGAGAAAAAGTTCTTCAAAAATACTGCCCCCTCACCCCAACCCTCTCCCGCCGGGCGAGGGCGCGTTATTCTCTGCAAAGTTGAAACCGATTATGTCTGCAATATTTTCACAGGCGAACGTTTAGAAAAAGGAGAAGAGGCCACTGCACTTCCCGCACTCTGGCAGCCGGAACAGTTTTACCAATTCTCAAAAGATTATCAAGTTAA
>CALUTN010000094.1 GCA_944323665.1 Candidatus Gastranaerophilales bacterium
CAGGGATTCCGGCAGGAGTGTAAAATGATTAATGTATTACTGGTAGAAGATCACGAATTATATAGAATGGGACTATCGATGCTTTTAGCAAATGCAGAAGGAATAAATCTCGCAGCCGAAGCATCTGACGGGTTGGAAGGAATAAAAAAGGCCCGGGAAAATTCCCCGGATGTTATTTTAATGGATATAGGCCTTCCAAATATTGACGGTATTGAAGCAACATCCAGAATTAAAGAATTTTTGCCGGATGTAAAAGTCTTGATTTTTACCTCTCGCAACAGTGAGCAGGATATTTTTGAGTCCTTCAGGGCAGGAGCTGACGGATATATAATGAAAGGAGCAACTCCGGAGCAAACTATAAATGCTATTAAGGCGGTACAGGAAGGAGTCGGCTGGATTGATCCAGCGATAGCAAAAGTAGTATTTTCAAACTTACAAAGGCCCTCGGAATCCGCAACAGATGCATTATTAAAAGGCAAAAAAGACCGCAACACGTATGGACTTACCGAACGTGAGTTGGATGTTCTCGCCCTTATGGTAGAAGGATTGTCAAATCCTCAAATTGCTGACAGGTTGGTAATCACAAGAGCAACAGCAAAAGCGCATGTACACAGTATTCTCCAAAAACTATGTGCTGCTACCAGAACTCAGGCAACAGTCACTGCTATGAAAGAAGGATTGGTCTGATGTTTGATGTTCTTGCAGGGATGTTTATGGCAATGAAAATCCATTTCAGCCAAATTAATCCGTTCAAACACAGAGACCCAGTTATTAGCCAATATATTTATGAAAATAAAGTAAACAAAGCGGAAGAAAAAGAGAGGTACGAAAAAAGCCGTATGCCGGAATCCGGATATATGACGGTTGAAGAATATGAAGCTATTTCAAGAGGCAAATCAAAAAAAGAAATAGAAGTTCAAGACGCGCAAATACCAAAAGATTCCAACATGATTTATATTCCGCAAAAGACTTTCAAACTTGTTAAATACAATGATCCAATCGGAAGCCCTGAGCTTTGCCTGCCGCGCAGATTAAACTTTGACCGTCAAATTAATGCCCAGGGAATCGTTTCGGGGGACAAAACGATACTGGTTTATCCTGCCGTCTATTATTATGCACAAGCAGATTGCACGGCCTGTGATTTATTTTTAATAAAACTAAATACATCACTTGACGAAACGGAAAGAGTAAAAAAAGCAAATATTATACAAAGAGAAGAAAGCCCTCTCATTTCCACAGATAAATCCATTGATGAAAAATATATTTTTAGAACCCTGACACCAATTGATTTTTCGGCTGATAATAAAAACTTGCCGTCAAAGAAAAAGTCGGATATCGTCATGACGGTATCTGGAAAACCGATTTGTGGATTTATGACTTTGAAAAAAAAGAAGCAAAAAAACTGCCGCAAATCAGAGAAGCTATTGAAGAATACTGGAAGCATACTACAGAACTCACAGAAAAACGTTGGGATATTTATCCTATGGGCTTTGACTATAACAATGATGAAAGAGTGATAGTCTGCGCTTACGGGTATACAGGAAGCACTCCTAAATACCTCGGCACTTGGAGTATTGATACGGAAGGAAAAAATTCAAAGCTGGAAGATCTCACGGGAGGTTATATACCTGTTTCCGTTATTGGATACCGGCTTGAAGAAGATTCTGCAGTAGATTCATCGGAAACGGAATTTGAAGCAAAACAGATAAAAGAAAAAGAAGATAAAATTAAGAAAGATGCAAAAGAAGCTGAAAAGCAGCTAAAAGAGATTAAGCAGCTTGAATATGAAAGAAAAATTAAACAAATTGATATGAAAACATTATTTAAAATCCGACAGAAAGAAGAAGCCAGAAAAACAAGGATGAAAAATTCTAAAGACGGTATAACCGGTATTTAGCAGGCTCCGATTATCGAAATATCCAGGAATGATTCCCGAATTTATTATGTATAAAAGTATCACCATTCGGAGTTATGGTCATGTTTCCGTTATGTAAATAGACTCCTTCGGGACCTATGGTTGTATTTCCGTTGTTATAATACACCCCTTTCGGACCGATAACGGAATTTCCGCTTTTGTAGTAAACATCTCCTTTAGTACTCACAACAGTATTTCCGTTTTTTATATACATATCCCCGCGCGGCGTGATAAGGGTATTGCCGTGATGTATATATAAGCCGCTCTCAGGATTTAAGGGGGTGTATTCATTATCATTTGACATCCCGGCAGCATATCCGGGTGTAAATACAACTCCGATTATGAATCCTGTTAACAAAATTTTTCGTTTCATAAAACATCCTCTGTCAATATAATTCTAACAAATTTTTGTGAATCTGTCTAAAATATTTTATTCTGTAATAAATCTCCCATATAAACATCTGTGCGGAAGGAGCTGAAAACAATTATTATCCTTATCCTTTCGCCTTAATCAGCACGCCGAAGTTACTTACTCTTCTATTTTCCTCCCCCTCTTGAAAGTTTAGGGTATTTTTTGTAGAATATACGTATACTAAGAAGAGGAATTTATAAATGTTCGAACGTTTTACCGAAAAAGCAATCAAGGTTATTATGCTTGCGCAGGAAGAAGCCCGCAGGCTCGGTCATAATTTTGTCGGCACCGAACAAGTTTTATTGGGACTTATCGGAGAGGGCACCGGAATTGCTGCAAAAACCCTGAAATCAATGGGAGTTAATCTTAAAGATGCCCGTATTGAAGTAGAAAAAATTATAGGAAGAGGCTCCGGTTTTGTAGCTGTTGAAATTCCGTTTACGCCCAGAGCAAAAAGAGTTCTGGAGCTTTCCTGGGATGAGGCAAGACAACTCGGACATAATTATATAGGCACTGAACATCTGCTTTTAGGTTTAATAAGAGAAGGTGAAGGGGTTGCTGCAAGAGTGCTTGAGAACCTTGGCGTTGATTTAAACAAAGTCAGAAGCAATGTCATAAAAATGCTTGGGGACTCCAAACCTCAAACTGCTTCCAGCGGAGTAGGCTCCGGTTCAAGCTCAAGTTCTTCTTCCGCAAGTAAGGTTAAAACTCCGAGCCTTGATGAGTTCGGTACAGACCTAACTCTTGCCGCATCAGAGTTAAGACTTGACCCCGTTGTCGGAAGAGAAAAAGAAATTGAACGTGTTATACAAATTCTTGCAAGAAGAACCAAAAATAATCCTGTTCTTTTAGGTGAACCGGGGGTTGGCAAAACAGCGGTCGCAGAAGGACTCGCTATAAGAATCGTTAACAGTGAAGTTCCGGATATTCTTGAAAACAAAAAAATTATCCAGTTAGATATGGGGCTGTTAATTGCAGGCACAAAATACAGAGGCGAATTTGAAGAACGTCTTAAAAAGATTATGGATGAAATCCGTCAGGCAGGTAATGTAATCCTTGTAATTGACGAAATGCATACTTTAATCGGAGCCGGTGCTGCAGAAGGCGCAATTGATGCTGCAAATATCTTAAAACCGGCTCTTTCAAGAGGCGAAATCCAAGTTATCGGTGCTACAACATCTGATGAATACAGAAAGTATATTGAAAAAGATTCCGCTCTTGAAAGAAGATTCCAGCCGGTAATTATTGAAGAACCTTCTATTGACGAAACAATCGAGATTATCAGAGGATTGAAACCTAAATACGAGGAACACCATAACCTCATTATCTCTGATGATGCAATTGTTGCGGCAACCAAACTTTCAAGCAAATATATTAACGACAGATTCTTACCGGATAAGGCAATCGATGTTATTGATGAAGCCAGTTCAAAAGTTCGTCTTAAAGTCTGCACTCTTTCTCCTGAAGGAAAAGAGCTTGAAAAAGAGCTGAAAGATATAATTAGAGAAAAAGAAGAAGCTATCAGGAACCAGGAATTTGAAAGAGCTTCCTCTCTAAGGGATGACGAAGCCAATATGAAAGATAAAATTCGTGAGGTTTCCGAGGAATGGCGCCGTCAGAATGATGCCAACAAACCAACCGTAACCGAAGATGATGTTGCGGAAGTCGTAGCAACAATGACAGGTGTCCCTGTAACTAAGCTTACTGAGGGTGAAAGCGAAAGACTTCTTAAGCTTGAAGAAACACTTCATAACAGAGTTATCGGTCAATCTGATGCAGTTACCGCAATTTCTAAAGCTATTCGCAGAGCAAGAGTCGGCTTGAAATCACCTAACAGACCGATTGGAAGCTTTATCTTCTCAGGTCCTACCGGTGTCGGTAAAACTGAATTGGCTAAAGCGCTTGCAGAAGCTATCTTCGGCAGCGAAGACAATATGATAAGGGTTGATATGTCTGAATTTATGGAAAAACATTCAACCGCTAAGCTTATCGGTTCTCCTCCCGGATATGTCGGATACGATGACGGCGGACATCTGGCAGAGCTTGTAAGAAAGAAACCGTATTCAGTTATTCTGTTTGATGAAATTGAAAAGGCCCACCCCGATGTGTTCAATATAATGCTCCAAATCCTTGATGACGGGCGTTTGACCGATGCCAAGGGCAGACATATTAATTTCAAAAATACTGTAATCATTATGACTTCAAACGTCGGGGCAAGTATGATTACAACTCAAGGCAAGTTAGGTTTTTCAACAGCGGAAACTGCTAAACAGGATAAGTACGAAAAACTTAAAGAAACTGTTAATGAAGAGCTTAAAAAAGCCTTCCGACCTGAATTCTTGAATCGTATTGACGATATTATAGTATTCTCTCATCTGAGCAAGGAAGAAATCCGTGAAATTGTTGATTTAATGATGAAAGACCTCTTTAAACGGCTTTCTGAAAGAGATTTGTCAATTGAAGTTACGGATGAAGTCAAAGACTATCTTGCAAAAGACGGTTACAGTGAAGCTTATGGCGCAAGACCCCTCCGCCGCTTGATTCAAAAGAAAATTGAAGATCAGCTTGCGGAAGAAATCTTGACCAATGCTTACCAGCCCGGAGATACAATCGTTCTTAAACTTGAAAATGACAAGATTGTATTTGAAAGAAAAGCCGGAGAAACTAAGGTCGAAGAAAAAAAAGAAGAAGCACCTTCTGAAAGATAAAATAAAAGATACAGTTTTAGCGGCGGACTTGTGTTAAACACAAGTCCGCCGCTAAGTTATTTAATTTTATGTTATAATATTTTTAATAAATATTTAGGTGAAGGAGAATAAACAATGTCTTTACGAAACGAGCGTGTACGAAAAGAACTTATGAGAGATATCTCAGAAATTTTAAGACGTGAAGTCAGGGGGCTTGAAGGTGTTGTGTCTGTTGTAGATGTTGAAGTTTCCCATGACAACTCTTTTGCAAAAGTTTTCTATAGTGTTTTAGGCTCTCCTGAACAGGTTGAAAAAGATAAAGAAATTATTGAAAAAAATACCGGTAAAGTCCGCTATGAAGTTGGGAAACGCATCCGATTGAGAGTTACACCGGAAATCAAATTTATTTTTAGCGACGGGCTTGAGCAAGGCTCAAGAGTAATTGACCTTATTGAAAAAATTTCTAAAGGTGAAATCAAGTAAAGGAATAAATATTTTAGGAAAACCCCTTCGGATGTATACTAGGAGGCTGTTTCTTTGGATGATAAACTTTTCGGGTGTATAAATATTTATAAACCAACTGGAATGACATCACATGATGTTATTTCTGTTTTAAGGCGGATTACGGGGATAAAACAAATCGGGCACACAGGAACCCTTGATCCGTTTGCAGAAGGTGTTTTGCCTGTGTGTATAGGGAAAGCCACCCGCCTTATTGAATACATGGCTGATGATAAAGCCTATCTGGGTACTGTTCAGCTAGGGAAATCAACGACCACATACGACACAGAAGGAGAAACAGTTAAAACTTCTGATAAAAAAGTTTCATTAAAAGAGATAGAAACGATACTTGAAAATTTTAAAGGGGAAATTGAGCAGCTTCCGCCAAAATATTCCGCTATAAAAGTCAAGGGAAAAAAACTCTACGAATACGCAAGAAAAGGCGAAGAAGTAGAAATTAAACCGCGGAAAGTCACTGTTAATGAACTGCGTATAGAAAAATTTGACCGGGAAAACCAAACTCTTGAACTCTATATAAACTGTTCTAAAGGAACATATATCCGTTCAATAGCAAACGATTTAGGAGAGGCTTTGGATACGGGAGGATATCTTGCAAAACTTATTCGGATTAAAGCCGGAAGCTTTTTAGCTAAAAATTCAGTAAAACTTGAAGATTTAAAAACAAAAGATGATATTGGAATGAACTTAATTGCACCTCTTGAATATCTGGATTATCCAACTTATGAGCTGAATGAGTATGAAAAAGAAAAAATTGCACACGGTATTTCAATAAATACAAACATGCCGGATGGTATAACCGTTCTTACATATAATGGAACGTTAGCGGCTGTATGCAAAATACACAACAAAAAAGCAATATTAACAAAAGTATTTATTTAAAGAATAATTCAAAAATGTATCCCTATTGATGGATTGCGCTAAATATGCTATAATAAAGCCGTGTTTATTAGCAAATGGAGGCTATGAAATGGTTGAGAAGTATTCAGATTCTGATTTTGAGACCCTTTTAGCAAAGTATGATTACAGCTTTAAAAGAGGCGATATTGTAAACGGTGTTG
>CALUTN010000095.1 GCA_944323665.1 Candidatus Gastranaerophilales bacterium
AGGCTGATATGGCTCCGCCTTTAAATGCAATATTTTTATTAGGGTCAGTTTCTGTATTTTTCGTGTGCTTCCTTAAAGATTGATTTTGCTTATGAGCTTTATCCTTATCTTTAAACGAATTTGTCAGGTAATGATTTATATTTGGCACTGCAAAGCCGATAAACAGATTGGCAAGAATTATACTGCTGAGAATTTTGGTTCCTTTAAGCATTGCAATTACGGTTTGACTTAATCTTCTCGGATTGTTGGAAGCTTTTTTTACAAAGTTGTCAAAAGGTGTTCTAAGAACATCTTTACCAACATCAAAGTTTACATTTTGAGTATTTATGATTTTTTTCAAAATTTTATCACCGAGTTTGCTCAGCACGCCAACGCCGAAAAGCCATACTACGGAACCTGTTGTTTCTTCAATAAATCTTTCTCTTGCCTCATCCCATTGACCTCTTCTGTAAGCTTGATAAGTCCTTCCGCCTACAACTGTAGCCTCAAGAGCTATAATTGGCGCCAAGGCATCGGCTTTCGTCATATATGTTATCGCTTTTGAAATTCTATTACTTGAAACGGGATTCAATTTCGTGTACCTTTCATGTTCGGCTGGTGTATTAAGTGTCGTAAAAAATCCTTTTTGCTTAATTCTATATTAAAATGTTACAAAAGTAAAAAAATGTTTACAATAATACAATTTTTCTATAACCGCTACTTGTATTTAGTTTTTGTTTTATTTATGATGAACCTATATGTAGCAGTAGTCAAAATATAAGGAATAGCAAAAATGAATCCTATTATTAGTAATTTAGAGAAAGAATACACAACAAGAGAATTGCCGGATATGAATCCGGGTGATACCGTTAAAGTGTTTGTAAGAATCGTAGAAGGTAATAAAGAAAGAATTCAGGCTTTTGAGGGTGCTATTATAGCAGAACACGGTTCCGGTATTAACAAAACCATCACGGTAAGAAAAGTATTTCAAGGTGTTGGTGTAGAGCGTGTCTTTTTGGTATATTCACCGCGTATTGAAAAAATTACTGTTTTAAGAAAAGGTGACGTAAGACGTGCTAAATTATACTATTTAAGAGAACGTTCCGGTAAGGCAACTCGTATTAGGGAAAAAATTGAAAAAAGATAAGCTTCATATTCACTGGTATCCGGGTCATATAGCAAAAGCGGAACGTCAGCTGAAGGAGCAATTGAGTTTAGTTGATGTTGTGATTGAGGTAAGAGATGCAAGGCTGCCTTTAAGTAGTAGTTATACGAACATTAAGAAGCTATTGGGAGAAAAACCAAGGCTTCTTTTGTTGAATAAAGCTGATTTAACGGAAAAAAATGAATTAAAAAAATGGGTTGAGTATTTGAAAATTTCGACCGGCTGCCCGGTGTTTGTAACTGATGCAAAGGGGACAAAAGACTTGTCTTTTGTCATAAAAAATGCAGTTGAACTCTCGGAACTAAAAATTCAAGCTCTTATGGCTAAAGGTTTATTAAGAAGAGCTGCAAGGGCGATGGTTGTTGGTATGCCGAATGTGGGTAAATCAAGTATTATAAACAAACTTACAAAGTCATCTAAAACAAAGATTGGCGCAAAGGCTGGTGTTACGAGACAGCAGCAGTGGGTGCGAATTAATCCTAACCTGGAGCTGCTTGATACACCCGGGATAATTCCAACAAGGCAGGATAATCAGATTCAGGCTGTAAAACTTGCATTCGTCAGTTCAGTATCCGAAAATGCATATTCTCCGGAACCTGTTGCGACTGCGTTATTGGAAATGCTTGAAAAGTATCCGCAGGTTAAAGAATATTACGGTGTTGACTTTCTTTCTCTGGATGCAGTAGCTCTTAGCAGAAACTGGGTTAAAAAGGGCGGCGAAGCAGATACTGAAAGGACGGCGGTTTATATTCTGAAAGATTTTAGAGAGGGTCGCTTGGGTTTATTTATATTAGATGAGTTACCGCAGTAATGAGAAGATGTCTTTGGGTAGATGAAAAATCCGAAATTTATGTAAAATACCATGATGAAGAATGGGGAGTTCCGAAGTATGATGATACTGAACTTTTTGAATTACTTGTTCTTGAATTGTTCCAAGCCGGGTTAGCGTGGATAACGGTTTTAAAAAAACGTGAGGCTTTTAGAGTAGCTTTTGATAATTTTGATGTGCAAAAAGTTTCAAAATATGATGAAAAGAAAATAGCTGAACTTCTTAGTAACGAGGGTATTATAAGAAGTAAAGGAAAGATAGTTGCAGCTATTAATAATGCAAAAATTTATATAGAAATTCAGAAAGAATACGGGTCTTTTTCAAACTATATATGGAGTTTTACTAATAATAGAATTATTAAACGCTCCGGTAGCATTATGCCGGTTAGTACTCCGCTTTCTGACAAAATATCTAAAGATTTAAAGAAACGTGGAATGAAATATGTCGGAACGGTTATTATTTATTCTTATCTTCAAGCGATAGGCGTAGTTGATGATCATGATAAAGACTGTTTCAGGTATTAAATCATAATAATTATACACGCACCCACAATCATTATGAAAGAACCTGCTAATTTTTTAATAATATTTTTTTCTTTAAATATATTTATCCCCAGGATAACACTTAAAAGTGTAGATAATTGAAACAGTGCAAGCGCATAGGATACGTTTATCCTTGAAAATACATAGTTTGTGGAATATTGCATAATTCCGACGGATAGGATTAAAAGAACTTGGTATTTGTAAGATGAGATTTTTGGACTGTGTCCGGACGACATAACAAAAAGGGCGGAAAAAATTAATCCTGAAAAAGCCCAAAAGAAAAAGGTACTTGTAATATCACTCATAAGTATGACTCTTTTTATAAATACTGCTTCGCTGCCCGAGAATATAAGTGCCAGCACCCTGAAAAGGATAGCGGTTTTATTGAACTTTCCGTTATAGTTTAAAATAAAGAATGTTCCTAAGATAATTAAACCGATTCCAAGAAGAGCCGAAGCAGACGGAATTTCTTTAAGATAAAATATCCCGATAATCATTGCGATAACCGGTTTATAAGAGTTTATAGGGGCAAGGGTTGAAAGTTCACCTATCGAAAGGGCTTTTATAATAAAATAGTTTCCAAATGCCCCCAGGCATCCCATAATCAAAACATTGACCAGTATATTTGCGTCAAATGTAATCTTGTTAATAAATAACAGACCTATTATTGATAATCCGAGATAGGTAAAAAAGTTGACGACTGATGATTTTTGCCCCCTGCTTGTTAAAAGTTTTTGAAAAACATTAAGGTATGAATTTGATATAATTCTTGTAACTATACCTAGTAAAGTAAATAACATAAAATCATTATAACAGAGTTAAAATTAAACATCTCTGTAAGCTGTAAGAATTCCTCCGGGGGTTTCAATTATTTCATACTGGAATTCCGGATCTAAATCTACAGCATCTATAAAGGTTTGCACCTTCTCGGAATGAGAAGTTATATTATCTGCAATAATTAGAGCTTTGCGGGTCAGGTGCGGTTTTATAAGGTTAAAATACTCAACGTACTGTCTTTTATTAGCATCAATAAAAACAAAATCAAAAATTTCTTCCTGCGGGAAAGAACGAATTGCTTCAATAGCGTCTCCTTGTAGGGGTTTTACTATGTCTAAAACGCCGCATTTCTTGAAGTTTTCAATTGCGATACTCTGACGTTTCTCATAGTATTCAATAGTTGTTAATTTCCCGCCTGTTTCTTTAAGAGCTTTAGCAATCCATATTCCGGAATAGCCGTTGGAAGTTCCGATTTCAAGGGCATGTCTTGCTCCCATTAGTTTAATTAACATGTTTATCAGCCCTCCGGTAACTCGAGGGATATTCCAAAATTGTTTCTGCGTTTTTTCTAATTCGGCTAATGTTTCTGAGGTAATATCATCAAAGACAATATTCATTATAATCAAGAATCCTTTATTCAAATAGTTTAACTTTATTAGTGATAATTATATCTTTGATAGGTATGTTCAAAGAGTATGTTTTTAAAATCTTTCCTTTTGCCAAATCGATAATAGAATATTTATTTGATTTCATATCAGTGATAACACCAAAGTCGGTTCCGCTGATTCGATGGAAGCCGGTCGAAAATCCTCCTGTATTAAGCGGAATCGTATTGATCACAGAATTGTTACTTATATTAATTCTTTGAATTTCACTATTTTGTGCTCCTAAAATATAAAGATTGCTATCAAATATCATCATTGCAACAGGTTTATTTACCGTTGTAAACTCACTTACCAGTCCGAATGTTATATAATCAATTACTGCAATCCGGCTTTTTGTACGGCTTGCTATATAAAGTTTATTATTTGCGAAAGCAAGTGCTGAAACATTTGGGAACTTCCCGATATCTTTAAGTTCGTAGTTATTATTAAGTTCAATAGCCCAAATTTCATGATTAAGTTTATCAACATAAAACAATTTGCTATCACTAAGGAGAAGTTTTTCGCAATAACCGTTAACCTTTATTTTCTGGGTTAATGTCATATTCTTCAAGTCAATCACAAAAATTGTGGAGGCTGCCGGCGATGTAACATAGGCTTTATTAGCAGCTTCGTCAATTAAAATTTCTTCCGGCTATGACGTCAGGTCAATTTGTTTTATAAACCTTGAGTCGGCGACAGAAATAACGTCAATAAAAGGTCTCTCAAAAGATGATACAAGCAGAAACTTGCCGCCTAAAACAGCTTTAACGTCAATCGGAATGGATTTCTGGGCTAGTGAATATTTTGGAGATGTCTTTGCCGGTTCAATAACCTGTATGTTCTTAGAATAATTGGTAGTAACATATAATATTTTATCCTTAAGCTGTGATATTAAAACCTGATTGGTTTCAGGCTTAGAATCAGATAAAAATTCTTCAAAAGATTCTTTTGTATCAATCTTTATAACATCTTCGCTTTTTGTGTCGATTTTAAGATTCCCGATAATACCTTTTAAGTTTTCCGGAATTATAAGCCCGCTCGGAACAAGCATATCTTGCGGCAAAAGCCCGGTTCTTACTTGAAGTGGAGGTGTTACTTGGTGTAGAACAGTTTTATTTCCTTCCGAATCCGTCAAAACTTTAAGCAGGACAAAGTCATTGTTAAAAATTATAATATCAGGTTCTTGTTTTAAAGGTTTGTTTGCGGGAAATGTTTGTTTTATCTCTAACTTAGCTATGTCAGAAAACAAGGACGGAAAAAGCGGGAGGTATATTGTATTAGACGGCAGGATTATAACACCGTCAAATCTGATGTCGGTCCCGGGTATGGATGTTAGAATATAGTTTTTAACATCATCCGGTAGTTTAGCCGCAAAAACATTTGTACAGGAAATGAATAAAATTCCTAAAATAATCAGTAGCTTTCGCAAAATAAATCTCCCAACATCTTATTTATAAAATAATTTTACCACAATATTGATTATTTAAAAACACCTTTAAGTCGTTCTTTGACAGAGTCTTTTTTTTCTGATTGTAAATCATACAATTTTTTGTAAAGGATCTTTTCTTCATTAGAAAGTCTTTCCGGGATTTTTATACTGATAACAACAATGTGATCGCCTCTAAGAGAGGGTTTAGCAATATGCGGGATTCCGGCGCCTTTTATTTTAATGGTTCCTCCATGTTGAATTCCTGCAGGAATATTCACTGTGCTTTCCCCATCAAGTGTTCTTATTTTAATGCTATCACCAAGTGCTGCTTGTGCGGGAGTGACTTCAAGTTTGGTAAATACGTTAATATCATCTCTCTGATAATATTTTGAAGGTTTTACATGGATTACGATATATAAATCACCGGAAATTCCTCCATTAGTACCGGCATCACCTTCATGAGAGAGTCTCATTTTAGAACCGTTATCAACACCGGCCGGAATTTTAACCTCAAGTTTTTTTTCGGTTTCCTTTCTGCCTGCACCTTTGCAATCCGGACACGGGTTATTTATAACTGTTCCTTTTCCGTGACATGCAGGGCATGTAACAATTTGTGTAAAATGACCGAGGACGGTTCTTGTCGTTTGCTGGATTCGCCCAGAACCACCGCAATTACGGCAAGTTTCAGGTTTGCTTCCGTTTTTAGCACCGGTGCCTCCGCAAGATGAACAAGTTTCAAGATGGTCTATCTTTATTTCTTTTGTTAAACCAAAGACAGCTTCTTCAAATTCAATCTCAATATCAAGCCTGAGATCATCCCCTCTTTGAGGTGCATTAGGATCCTGTCGTCTAGCTCCTCCAAAACCAAAGCCCCCGCCAAAGAATGAATTGAAAACTTCTTCCAAATCTCCAAATCCTCCGGCAAAAGGTCCTTGGGTATTAAAGCCGGCGTTTTTAAGCCCATCCTATCCGAAACGGTCATAAGTTGCTCGCTTTTCATCGTCCATAAGAGTTTCATACGCTTTACCCAACTCTTTAAACTTTGATTCTGCTTCAGGAGATTTGTTTATATCAGGGTGCCATTTGCGAGCCATTTTCCTAAAAGCGCTTTTTATTT
>CALUTN010000096.1 GCA_944323665.1 Candidatus Gastranaerophilales bacterium
ATATCATAGTATTTCTCAGAGATAGTATTATGTTGACCGCCATCAACTTCTATTATTAAATTTTTTTCATGACATATAAAATCCACAATATAATTGCCTATAGGATATTGTCTGCGGAATTTGCAATTATATATACTCCTTTTTCGTAAAATTTGCCATAATTTACGTTCTTGCGGAGTCATATTATTTCTTAAATATCTGGCGTTTAATTTGTTTTTCATATTTGGTATTTTACCATATCCAAAATGTTGCCCCCCATCCCAACCTTCCCCAATCAGGGGAAGGAGTGATATTTACCCTCTTGTTCTTCCCTTCGGGTCAAGGTAATCCCTTATAAAATCGCCCAGAAGATTAAACGACAATACCGCAAGGAATATCAAAACCCCCGGGGTCAAAAGCCATGGTCGATATAGAATATTTGTAAACTCCTGCGCTTCTTTAAGCATATTTCCCCAGCTCGCATCCGGCTGCTGAATACCTAAACCTAAGAAACTTAAGCCGGATTCTGCCAGAATATAAGAAGGGACTGAAAGTGTCATTGCAATAATTACATAACTCGTTGTCTGCGGAAGAATATGTTTTAAAATAATACGCAGATTTGAAGCTCCGAGTGTTTTTTCTGCCAGTACAAATTCTTCTTTCTTTATAGAAAGCACCATCCCTCTGACAACCCGGGCAAAACCTGCCCAGCCAATCAGAGCAAGTATTACAATAATCAAACTGAACCTCTGTACGCTTGTCATGCCGGAAGGCAGAATCGCAGCAAGGATTATCAAAAGATAAAAACTCGGAATCGCCATCGTAGCTTCTGCAAACCGCATCATCAGAGTATCGACTATCCCACCGAAGTAACCGGAAAGTCCGCCGTACAAAAGCCCTATCGGAAAAACTATCAAAAGAGATAAAAAGCCTACCGTCATTGAAATTCTGCCGCCAAAAAGGAGTCTGGAAAACACATCCCGTCCGTTGATATCAGTCCCGAGAAGATGTATTTCACCACCGTTATTTACCCCGAAAAGATGTCTGCTGGTTGGAATTAATCCTAAAAATTTATATTTTTCACCCCTTGCAAAAGGTTTTATATAATATTTTTGGCTTCTATCCTCTTCAAATACGGTCTGCATTAGAGCCGGCTCAAATTTTCTGATGTAATTATAAGTATAAGGTCTTGAAAAATGTCCGTTTTCATCTATTGTATACACTCTGGAAGGCGGAGCGTAAGCCATTTCTCTATTAGCATAATAGTTAGAATACGGAGCTATAAAATCCGCAAACAAAATAACGAGATACAAAAAACAGAGCACAATAAATGCTGATTTTGCGAACTTATCTTTCATTATCTTTCTTAAAAGTTCCATCCTACTCACCACCCCTTCTTAATCTCGGGTCTGTTATCATAAGCAGGATATCAGCAATAAGATTTCCTAAGATTAACATTATCGTTCCCATCATCAAAGATGCCATAACAAGATTTATATCTGATTTCATAACCGCTTCCAGTATAAGCCTCCCGAGCCCCGGATACTGGAATACATATTCAGTAAGCGCAGCTCCGCTAAGCAAGCCTGCAAATTCAAATCCTAAAAGAGTTATCATAGGATTAACAGCATTTCTTAAAGCGTGTTTAAAGACAACTTTCCACTCGCTTAAACCTTTTGCACGTGCGAATTTGACATAGTCACTGTCAAGCACTTCCAGCATATTAGCCCTCATTTGCCGCTGCAAGCCGGAAAGTGATATAGTAAATAACACAAGCGCCGGCAGACATAAATGCTTGGCTATATCAATAATTTTAGCCCCGAATCCCAGGTCGTTAAAATCGTAGCTGGTAAGTCCTCCAACAGGGAACCAGCCGGTTTTTACAGCAAACATCAGCATAAGGATAGCAAAGAAAAACGATGGTATTGCCATTCCTATACTGGCTAAAATCGTTAACATTCTGTCGAAAGCCGTTTCTTTTTTTATAGCGGAAAGTATTCCCAGAGGTACACCAACAGCCCAGGTCATAAAAATTACAACCAGAGTCAAAAGAAGTGTATTCGGAATTCTTTCTTTTAGTTTTACGGAAACCTTTTCCCCTGCCGAAGTATATCCCAAATCCCCTTTAACAAAAGATTTTGCCCAGGAAAAATATTGTATATAAATAGGTTTATCAAGATTAAGTCTTTTTATTTCCTTATTTAATGTTTCCTGTGATATTGAAGGATTTAATCTCAATTCAGCAAGCGGATCCACAGGAGATAATCTGATTATGAAAAAACTAATCAGTGAAACTATTATCAAAAGAGGAATAGTTTGAAGTATTCTTTTAAAAATGTATTTAGCAAACTCCATTACTTAAGCTCCCCGTCCTCAATATACAGTTCATCCAAATTATACACCAATCCGCTCAGAGGCGTCGGAAAAACATTCTTAAACTTATTCCTGATAGCAGCAATTCTTATAGGAGAATACAGATAAATTATAGGTTTCTGGTTGTAAATAATTGTCTGATATCTGTCATATACAGGCTTTCTTTCTTCAAAAGTAAGCTTTTGTGCGCCCAGTTCAAAAATCTCATCTAACTCTTTTTCCCACTCAAGCCTGTCATCAACTTTATAATTCTGCGGCCGCTGGTTAAAAAGATGAAGAGGACCTGTTGATTTCCAGACATTTTTCCCGTCATTAGGCTCTAATGGAGAACCGGTCAGACCCATAATTGCCATATCCCAGTCGTTTGTGTTTGAAAGTTTATTAACCAGAGTATTAAATTCAATAGGTTTAAAATTAACCTTCATTCCCAAATCTTCCAAATCCTGTTTTATCATAACTCCGAGAGCTTCACGCTCAAGAACTCCGGCATTTGTATACAAATCAAACTCGACTCTGTTTCCGTCAGAATCGTATAAAATTCCGTTCTTATTATAAAACCCTGCTTTTTTAAGAGAATCTTCCGCAACTTTTTTGTCTTTCGGATGACCTTTTATATATTTATTCAGATAAATTGAATTGAGACTTTCTGCCGTAAATAGCGGTTTTGCAACTCCTTTTGCAATATTTTGCACCATATTTTTTCTATCTACAGCCCAATCAACCGCAGCCCGAAAATCTCTGTTTGAGAACCATTTTTGTTTTATGGGGTTTACATACCATTTACCGTCACTATCTTTTCTGTTATTCAGGTTGAATAATAAAAACAGTGTCCCTGTATCCGGTCCGAGATTGTAAATTTTGTAATCAGAGTTTGGCTCTCTTAGCTTATACCGCGCAACATTCTCTCCTCTTATTGAAAGAAGATCAAGCTCTCCGGCTTCAAATTTCAAAATTTCATTATTCGTATCCCCGACTATCATATAAACAACCTTATCCAAATATGGAAGCCGTTCATTTTGGGTATTAATTTTATAATAGTCAGGATTTCTTACAAAAACTACTCTTTGTGCCGCAACATATTCTTTTAGCTTAAACGCTCCGTTTGAAACTATTTCTTCCGGCGGGGTATTCGGGCTTAAGAATGCATTAAACTCTGATTCCCCCTTATCTGAATAAGGTTTAAAATAATGCTTTGGCACAATCGGGGTTGAAAGCTGTCTTAAAAACGGTGCAAAAGGTTTCGGAGTAGTAAACTTTACCGTGTAATCATCAATCTTCACAATTGACGGGAGTTTCCCTTCAACCTTCATATTTTCCATAGAAGAAGGATTTCCAAGCCCTTTAAATATAATTTCTTGATAGGTATACATAACATCATCAGCTGTTATCGGCTTGCCGTCAGACCATTTGACACCGTGTCTTAAATGCACAATGTAATCATTTCCGTTCACCTCAAAATCTTTAGCAAGCAGCGGAATAACTTCTCCGGTTCTCGGCTCAGTTGTTACAAGTCCGTCATAAAGCATGCCCGCCATTGAAGAAGATGTTGCGTCTTTACTGTTACAAGGATTAAAAGTTTTAGGACCCTCGCCGATTGTAGAGAGAATAAGTTCTCCCCCGAATTTTCCGACAGGAGCCTGGGTCTGTAAAAAATCTATCCCGTTAATTGTAACATTTTTGTTTTTGTCAGGATAAATAATATTTTCAATAGAACTATCAGGTAATTTTTGAGGAAAGTGTCTCGGAACATCTCTTCTGATACAAGCCTTAAGACATAGTGCTGCAATCAGTAGAATAAAGATTAATCTCCATAACTTACCCCAAATTTTATTTATCATATTTCTCCCTTATATCTACCACACAAGAATACCACATTATCTAAAAATTTACTTAATCCTCATGGATAGAATTATGTAACGAAATGTAACGATTTAAGAAAAAATATTAAAGATTTAGGTAAAAAATGCCGTAGATAAGAGTAAGGGACAACATTAAGGACGATTAAAAAATGGGAATGGCGGCATCACAAGCACGCTTGCTAAGTATAACGGCAAGGATACATGACGTAGAATCACAGGCACAAGCACTACAGAATGCCAAAGTGCAGCTGTCTACGCAGTCTGATCAAGCGTATAATAATTATTTAGATGCGCTTAATGCTACTACCCTTACTTTAAATGCAATTGACACAAAATCGGGAGCGACTTCCACAGTTGCAGCAAATTTTAACAATCTTTGCTCTATTAATAAACTTACTGCCGCAACCAATAATGCCAATTTTGCGCTGGTTACTAACAAAGGGCAGCTTATTGTTTCTGACGATGTTTTTGAAGGATATCTTGACTTTAAAGATCAAGGTCTTGATGATCCGTATATGTTTGCTTTGTTTATGATGAAAGACGGTACACTGCAAGCTGCCGGCAACTGGGATGACGGTTCGCTGATTGAAGGTTTACAGGAAGCGGAAGAAGCTGTATATTCCGATAAAGCTTCCGCGGATCTTTCTATCAAAAATCTGCATGAGAAACTTCAGGAACTTGTCGGAGACGGTAACAGCATCTATGATTCATCTACAATTACTGATGAAGATGCAAAAAAAGAGTACGAAACCGTAATGCAAAATTACAAGAATAAAATGTATACCGGCTATATTGCAGATATTTATGCATCAGCCGGGGATGATCCAACACTTGTTGAAGACTTTGATATGGATACATATAACTACTATGTAAATATCTACAGACAGATTCAATCTTGCAGCGGTAATGTTATATCTATTGATGATTTTAACGGCTCGGCAGGTGATGCGGCAAATGATTCAGAATGGCTCCAGAATATGGTTAAAGCAGGAGTTATTTCTATTAAGAACTGCTCATTTGATGAATCTACAAATGAATTTTCAATGGATGCCATTAATCCGTCTTCGGATTCTAACCTGGGTTACACCGAAACCACCGCTATTGATAAAACAGCCCTGGCTAAAGCTGAGGCTGAATATGAACACACACTCTCTCAGATTAATAAAAAAGATAAACAGTATGATATGAGCTTGTCTAAACTTGAGTCTGAAAGAACTGCGCTTACCACCGAGTATGATTCCGTTAAAAAAGTTATCGATGATAACATCGAAAGAACCTTCGGTATATTCTCGTAAGGTAGTGAATTGTGACTGGTACATATATAAACAAATAAATATAACCTTATTTTTAATCCCTTTTCCCTTTTTCCGCTTGAGTCCCTTACTCAAGCGTTTATTTTACTATGAGTGGTAAATCAATAACAGATAAAATAAGCAGCAAATTATTAAAAAAAAATAAAATTTATCTCTCTAAAGAATTTGATGACATATAATTATCATATATAATATTTTATTAGGGGGGATACTTATGGAAAATCCGTTCAAGAAAGCCGTACAAAATAAAGACGAAGAAATAAATGAAGTTGAAAACACAGAGTCTGATACTGTAGAAACGCCCAAAGAAACTTCTCAAGAAGATTCTACAGAGACAGAAGAACCGGCAGATCCTTGGAAAGAAAAATATGAACAACTTAACAATCAATACATAAGACTTGCGGCAGATTTTGATAACTTTAGAAAACGACAAGAGCAAGAAAGAGAAAATCTGTTAAAATACGGAGCCGAAAATACTGTTAAAAAGCTTATTGAAGTTCTTGACAATTTCGACAGGGGGATGAAGGCTATTGAAACTGTTGAAGATTGTGATAAAGTTAAAGAATGTTACAGTTTAGCATACAAAAACTTTAATGAAGTATTAACTAAAATAGGGTTGGAAGCTATAAAAGCTGAAGGGGAAGAATTTGACCCTAACTTACATGAAGCTGTAATGCAAACTCCAACAAATGAATTGCCGGAGCATACCATAATAGCAGAGCTCCAAAAGGGATACAAACTTGGAGATAAAGTTCTTAGACCGGCACTTGTGAATGTAGCGACTCCTGAAGGATAGATGTTAATAATGGCTGATTATTATGAAATACTGGGA
>CALUTN010000097.1 GCA_944323665.1 Candidatus Gastranaerophilales bacterium
ATGGCAAAGAAATTTTTCCCGATAGCCAAAAAATCTTCTTTAACCTTTACTGCCAGGGGCGGTGTTAAAGTCCATGGAGATAACATGCCTGAAATCATGGCATTCCGTTTAGGCGGACCTTATACAATCAGGGGTTATAAAGTTAACGGGGTAGGTACGGGTACTTCCTTTATTATGGGTTCTGCAGAACTTGCAACTCCGATTCCTTTTGTTGACAGACTTAAAATTAATTTCTTGCAAAACTTAAGAATGACATTCTGGGTTGATGCAGGTCGTGTATTTGATCCTACAATATCAAGTGTTTTGTATGACAGACCTATCCAAGCAATTACTGCCGGTGTCGGCTTAAAGATAAATATTCCGGGAGTTGGACCTTTATCGGTTGATTATGGTTTCCCACTCACAAACCCTGGCCCGAACGGCTCGCCTAACGGATACTTTACATTTGGTGTCGGTGACATGATGTACTAAAATATAACTATAGGAGGTTTATTATTATGAAAAAAATGAAAATCGGTCTTGTTTTATTAGCTTTGGTTGCAATGACCGGCATTGCTAATGCAGGCGGTATCGGGTACATTGATTATGTTAAAGTAATTGATAACTTTGATTATGCGAAAAAAGCTACGAAAGAAGTTGATGCAAAAGGTCTGGAATTGCAGCAATTCCTTGTCGATAAGGAAAAAGAATACAAGTCCCTTGATACACCTTTGAAGAAAAAATCTTTTGAAGATAAAGTTTCACAAGAGTTTAAGGCAAAAGAATCTGCATATATTGATTTAAAAACGAAACGTGAACAAGAGGTTTATACAAAAATCAGAGATGCGGCAAAAGCTGTTATGGTTGAACAAAAACTCGACGCAATTATGGATGTAAGAGGTGTGTTTGTAGGCGGTCTTGATATTACAGATCAGGTTATAACAAAATTGAAAGGTACTAAATAGTTATGAGAATAGTTGACCTTATCGACAAAAAGAAACGCGGAGTATCGCACACTAAAGACGAGATTGACTTCATTATTGAATCAATGATGAGCGGTTCGGCTCCTGACTATCAGATTTCTGCTTGGCTCATGGCTGTTTATTTTAAAGGTCTGACCGAAGAAGAGACGGCATACTTAACAGAAGCTATGGTTGATTCAGGAGAAGTAATTGATTTTGGAGCATTAGCCGATTCTATTGTTGATAAGCATTCCACCGGTGGTGTCGGCGATAAGGTCACTATTACTCTTATACCTTTGTTAGCAGCAGCTGGTATTCCTGTAGCTAAACTTTCCGGCAAAGGCTTGGGACATACCGGCGGCACTATTGATAAGCTGGAATCTATTCCAAACTTTAATACGAAACTTACTATTAAGCAGCTTATTGAGCAGGTCAAAAAAATTAATGTCGCTATAGCTTCACAAACACAAAACCTTACACCTGCGGATGGTAAATTGTATGCTCTAAGAGATGTAACGGCAACAGTAGACAGTATGCCTTTAATAGCATCTTCCGTAGTGTCGAAAAAAGTCGCATCCGGAGCCAATAATATCATTCTGGATGTAAAATACGGCTCAGGAGCTTTTATGAAAACTCCTGAGGATGCTGTTGAACTCTCAAGATTAATGGTTAATATCGGCAAAATCCTTAAGAAAAACATTACAGCCGTTATCACTTCAATGGAAGAACCGTTAGGAAGAGCTGTCGGTAATTCCCTTGAAATAATTGAGTCAATTGAATTTTTAAAAGGACATATTGAAAACAGTGATGTTGCAGACTTAACTTATTCATTTGCGGCAATTGCGCTTATAAAGGCGGAAATGTATGAAACTAAATCCGAAGCAAAAGAATTTTTGAAAGAACTTGTTTATAGCGGGAAAGCATTGGAAAAATTCAGAGAATTAATTCAGGATCGATGCGGAAATCCTGAAATTATTCATAATTATGATTTATTTGCACTGCCTGCATACAAAGTTGAATGCGAATCTAAAAAAAGCGGTTATATACAGACTATTGATGCGTATAAAATAGCTTATGCGTGCAAAATTCTTGGTGCAGGGAGAGATAAAAAGACCGATCCTATAGATTACAGCGTGGGAATTTATTTGAATAAGAAAAGCGGAGAAGCCGTTACTAAGGGAGATACTTTATATACCATTTATTCAAATGATCCTGATAAAACAAAACTTGCACAGCAGTACTGTGATGAGGCATTTTCTATAAGCTATGAAAAAACCGCCCACTCAAACTTAATTTATAAAATAATTAAACCTAAAGAGGATGACGATGTTTAATAAAAAAATGCAATATGTTATAAAAACTGTACCAACAGATGACAGACAAGCTCTTGAGGATCTTTTAAATGAGATGTCTGAGCAGGGTTGGGATTTATACACAATGCATGAAATAGAATCTGATTCTTCTATTGATTTTAATTGTATTTTTATGAGAGAAAAGCAGGAAGAGCAGGGGACTGACCTTGACGATATTGTCAATGTTACGAGTTTTAAATACAGAATGGAGAAGATGCTTGCCACTCCTACAAATCCGTATGATTTATGTAAAGAAATTCAATTAAAAATTTCTAACCAGAAAGACAGAATTAAAAGGATTAAATCTCAGCTTGAGAGCGATAATTTGTCAGGAGAGGATAAAAAACGCTTGAACAACCAGATGTCAGATGAATTAAAGCAATTGGATTCTTTAAAACAGGCTCTTGTTAACGAGATTTCTCCGGACACAATGTATGCCGGAATTAAAGAAGAAAAATTTGTTGTTAATTTATCGGAAGAAATTCTTGAAGTAATTTCTATGGAATATTCAGACAACCTTCTTGCAGAAACAGTAAAAATCAGACAGGAACTTACAGATGAACTCGGGTATGTTATTCCGCATATCCATTTTCATAACAGCGATGATTTAAGCCAGAATGAATTTTCTATAAAAATTCATGATATTGAAGTCTTTAGAACTGTTGTTTTCCCCGGTTATGTGGCATATTTTAAAGATGATATTAAAGGATACAAACCTGAAAACGGAGATTATGTTTTAGAAGATGAAATAACCGGCAAAAAAATTATCTGGATTAAGGAAGATAAGGTTAAAGATTTTTGGGCACACGGAATAAGTGCCGTAGAATTTATCGGACGCGCTGTTAAATATATTGCAGTAAGAGAAGTCTCTGATATTATGGATTATAATGACATTAACAAGTATGTTGAAATTGTTCTTGAGAAAAATTCATTCCTTGTTGATAATATTATCCCTGATTTTATTACAGCATCTGACTTAAAATATTTGTTAACCTGTCTTATAAGAGAAAGAGTTTCGGTTAAAAATATTGTTTATTTGTTTGAAAAAATTAATGACTATGCAAATGAGCCTACAAAAGAGGATTTGCTTGATAAAGTAAGATTGGCTTTTTCAAAACAAATAATCAAGGATTTAGCTGCAGCCGGAGAGTTAAAAGTTATTGAACTGACAGATGAAACTGAAGAAAAAGTTTCCGGTTTCTTTACGGAAGAAGAGGAAGAATCAATAATAAGAATTGATGCTAAAGACGTACAAGCTATAGCGGATAGTGTAAATAAACTCGCAAAATCGAAAAAACTCGAAAAACCTATTCTTGCCGTTCCAATGGATATCAGACACATGCTATTCGTAATCCTATCGGAATTTGTACCAAATATTACGGTTCTTGCGCTTGAAGAGCTGGTTTGTGATTACAATATTAAAATTATCGGGAAAGTATAATATTTTATCTTTGGTAAAATATTTTTCCGTCTTTATCTATACTGTTTTTCAAGCCTTCATGCGTCAAGGTTTTGTAATTTGCAGTACCAGGCCTATATTGAATCGGTAAATTATCTGACTAAAAACACTTTAAAGTAATAAATATCTTGACTGAGAGTAGCTCTAAAGGTTTAAAATAATAATTGAGATATATGTCAAGAGGTCAGTAATCATGAAAAAAGGGTTATTTATAGTATTTACAGGATTGGTGTTGATGTGTATACTTGCAGTATCAGTTGGAGTTAGTACAAAAGCGGAGGGAACTTCTATGACAGAAAAGAAAGTACTGGTAGCATACTTTAGCGCCACAGGAGTAACAAAAAAAGTTGCTGAAAGATTAGCAAAAGTAACTAAAGCCGATTTGTTTGAAATTAAGCCGGCAAAACCTTATACAGATGCTGATTTAGACTGGATGAACGAACAGAGCAGAAGTTCTGTTGAGATGAAAGATAAATCTTGCCGTCCTGAAATGGCTTCCAAATTGAAAGATATCAGTAAATATGAAGTCGTTTTTGTAGGCTTCCCTGTCTGGTGGTATAGGGAACCGTCTATTATTGATACGTTTATTGAAGCTTATGACTTTTCAGGTAAAACAATTGTACCGTTTGCAACCTCCGGCGGAAGTCCGATAGGGGATTCCTGGGAAAATATTCAGGAACTTGCTCCTAATGCCAAAGTGTTTAGAGGGAAATGCTTACCTGCAAATGTAACAGAAGATTCTCTCAAAACCTGGGCAGCAGAACACCTATAATATTTGATATGTTATAAAGGAGAGATTTATGCAATTTGATTTTACTTTCCAAAACTATACCAAAATATATTTTGGTAAAACCGCTCTTAGTAACTTAAAAGATGAGCTGAAAAAGTATGGAAATACAATAATGCTTGCTTACGGCAAAGGTTCAATAAAAAAGATCGGGCTTTATGATGAGCTTATCAAAATATTTAAAGAAGCCGGCAAAAATGTTGTTGAGTTTTCCGGAATTATGCCAAACCCTACTGCAGCTAAAGTTAGAGAAGGTATAAAACTTGTAAGAGAAAACAATGTTGATTTTATTCTGGCTGTTGGCGGCGGTTCTACTATTGACTGCGTTAAGGCTGTTTCTATGGGTTCAGCAAACGATGTGGATTTCTGGGAACATTTTTATATGAACTACAACATTCCTGAAAAGAAAATTCCGTTTGGAACAATTCTTACAATGGTCGGGACAGGCTCCGAGATGAACGGCGGTTCTGTTGTTACAAATGAGGATGTAAAAATTAAAACAGGAGTTGTTTATCCTAATATGATGCCGGATTTTTCAATTCTTAATCCTGAATTTACTTATTCATTATCAAAATTTCAGATGGTAAGCGGAATCTGCGATATGATGAGCCATATTATGGAACAGTATTTCTCAGTTTCAGATGAAGATAATGTTTCGGATGACCTCTCGGAAGCTTTGATGAAAAATATTATCAGAAATGCTTACATTTGCGTTGAAAATCCGCAGGATTATAATGCAAGAAGCAATATAATGTGGGATGCTACACTTGCTCTTAACACTCTTATTGCCTGTTCTAAAAAAGGCGATTGGGAGGTTCACAATATTGAACACCAGATAAGCGCATTTTATGATGTAACTCACGGAATGGGGCTTGCTGCAATTTCACCAAGCTATTACAGATTTATTATGGATTACGGTTTATCTAAATTCAAGAAATTTGCAATCAATGTTTTTAATGTTAATCCGGAAGGTAAAACCGATAAAGAAATCGGTTTGGAAGGAATTGATAAGCTTGAAGAATTTTTCAAAAATATCGGTGCCACAACTAAACTAAGCGAACTCGGTGTTACAAACCCTGAGGAGCTTGATAAAATTGCAGAAACCTGCTATGTATCCCAGGGAGCATATAAAGTTTTGACCGCAGATGATATTAAAGTAATTCTAAGAAATTCCCTGTAAGGTTAAAAAATATAATAAGAAGCGGGGCGGCGATTTTATCGCCGCCCCGCTTTTAACTTTTATTCCGAAAAGTCTTAGCAGCATCCTGCTTTAACTTTTCCGGCTTCAACTACAGCTTGAGCTGCTGCAAGTTTTGCCTGAGGAATTCTGAACGGTGAGCATGATACATAGTCAAGACCGATTCTGTAAGAGAACTTAACTGAATCAGGGTCTCCGCCGTGTTCGCCGCAAACACCGCCGATAAGTGAAGGATTTACCTCTTTACCTTTTTCCATAGCCATTTCCATTAACTTACCGACACCTTTTGTGTCAAGTGTTTCGAATGGGTTAGCCGGAAGGATTTTTTGTTCAACATAACGTTTGAGGAATTTGCCTTCAGCATCATCTCTTGAGTAACCAAATGTCATCTGAGTCAAGTCATTTGTACCGAATGAGAAGAATTCAGCGTATTCAGCAACTTCATCAGCTGTTAATGCAGCACGAGGAATTTCTATCATAGTACCGAATTTGTATTCAACTCTGAT
>CALUTN010000098.1 GCA_944323665.1 Candidatus Gastranaerophilales bacterium
TTGAAAGTCGAGCGTGCACTTGATAATTACCCTGCTCTTCTTACAAGAAGAGAGGTTAAAGCTGAAGGGCTTCTGGTTATTACTTCCAATAAAGGGCTTGCAGGTGCATATAATGCGAATATTCTCAAGGCAGCTTTGCGCAGGGTTAAAGAGAATTCCGAAAAAGGTATAAATACAGTTATATATGCGGTTGGACAAAAAGCAGTTTCAGGCTTGAGACATAAAACCGGAAATTTTGAGCTTGCAAAAAGTTATCTGAGTGTTGCCAATAATCCGACTGCAACAGGTGCAAATATAATTGCTGAGGATATTGCGGAAGATTTTGTCTCCGGAAAAATTGATAGAATAGATATTATAACTACAAGATTTAATAATATGATGTCTTATAAAGTTTTAGACATGGAAATTCTTCCGGTAGAGGTTGAAAAAGCTGAAACTCATGAAATTGACCCTGTTATGATATTTGAACCCGGTGCTCATGGAGTTTTGCAGCAGCTTGTTCCTATGTATATTACAAATTCAATTTATCAGGCGCTTCTTGAAGCGAATGCAAGTGAATTAGCATCTCGTATGACAGCAATGTCTGCTGCATCCAATAACGCAGAAGAAATGATAAATACTTTAACTATTGATTATAACAAGGCCCGTCAGGCGGCTATTACTCAGGAACTTGTCGAAATCGTATCCGGCGCACAAGGTGTTCAGGGCGGATAATAGGGTCGCGGAGAAAATTACGCCAGATAACATGCGGATTAAATTATCACAAAATTTTATCCAGCTTTTGTTTTTTATCATCGTAATCGATTTCTTCTGCCCCGTATTTAGCAAGCATCTGGTCGTATTTTTTATTCATAATATCTGAGCAGACAAAAGTAGAGCCGAATCCTGCCGCAATACCACCCAGGATACCCAGCACCATTCTGGCAGCTCCGCCCAGTTTTTTAGTAATAAGACCTATTATTACACATCCTGCAATTGTGGAAATTATAGATGAAAAATCGGATAGCCGTGACATTTGTTTGTCTGTTTTTTGAAACTCTTTACAAAATCTATCGGCATTTAATTCCGGAACTTTATAATAATGCGGTTCTGTTTTTTTAGAAGTTATGTCAACCTGTACGTAATTATTATCCAGTTTTCTGGTTATACTTGCACTTACAGACATATCTACACTCCTTTGTAAATATTAAAACAAATAAAGCTCAATAATTGCTTTTTATGTTACAAAAATTTACCAAAGATTTATCAAAAATTAATTATTTTGAGTTTTATATATATTGGAAGCTTGTATGAAAATTGTACATAATGTATAATCGCCATAGGTACGGTAAAACAAATGATTAATACTATTCCCGGTTTTAATAACAGTATGAAGTATGTATATCTGGAGAAAGTGGATGTGACTCCGGATTACAGTGATGAAAATATAAAGGCAGATGCAAAGAAATTTATTTTAAGAAGAAGCAGGATGGAGGATAAACCGACATTTTCGGATCAGGCTAAGGCTGCAACAGGTGCATTAGCAGGAGCTGTATTCCCAATGATTCATATTATGAAAAAACAAGGATTAAAGAATCCGTTAAAAATTAAATATGGACTTCCGGAGATGATCTTAGTTTCTGCAACGACTGTTATTGGTTCTGTTTTAGCAGCCATGCCCGGTAATGATTCAAAAACTAACAGAAGAAAAGCTGAGGAAGGTGTTTTTCAATTTTGTAATGCAGCTATTCCGACTTGGCTTGCTGCATCCGCTCTAAAATTATGTGAAACAAGCCGGAAATTTAATAATGCGGGAACAAAGATTTTATCCGTTGCGGGTGCTATACTGGTCGGAATGATGGGAGCCGCAGAGGTTTCTAATCTTATTTGTGACCCACATGATAAAAATCCTGACAGAAAATTGACCCTTAAAGATACAATTGCTAATCTTGATGATTTATTTGGAGTTTTAATTTTGGCAAAGGTTCCGTTTGTTGATAAATTACATTTGGAAAAGGCGCTGCCGTTTATATATGCTTACTGCGGCTACAGAGCGGGAAAGACAAATTAATTTAAAAAAATATTTTATGTTGTAATTCCAATTGAGAATGTAATTTATACGTGATATAATGAGCAAGTAAAATGAATTGAGACGGTTATAAAGAAAGGATTGGATTATGGCAAAATATGTATGTTCGGTATGCGGTTATACAGCAGAAGGTGAAGCACCTGAAAAATGCCCTATTTGCGGTGCGGGGAAAGAAGCTTTTGTGAAAATGGAAGAAGGTAACAAAAATTATGCCGATGAACACCGTATTGGCGTTGCAAAAGATGTTGACCCCGAAATTCTTGAAGGTTTGAGAGCAAACTTTATGGGTGAATGCACTGAAGTGGGCATGTATCTTGCTATGGCCAGACAAGCAGACAGGGAAGGTTATCCTGAAATTGCTGAAGCATATAAGAGATATGCTTTTGAAGAAGCTGATCATGCTTCAAGATTTGCGGAACTTCTTGGCGAAGTTGTTACAAATTCAACCAAGAAAAATCTTGAACTAAGAGCTGAAGCAGAATTTGGGGCTTGCGACGGTAAAATGAAAATTGCAAAACGTGCTAAAGAACTGGGTCTTGATGCAGTTCACGATACTGTGCATGAAATGGCTAAAGATGAAGCTCGTCACGGCAGAGGTTTTGATGGTTTGTTAGCAAGATATTTTGGCAAATAGTTAAATATTTTATCGGATAATAAATCAGGAGGCGGAACAAATATTCCGCCTCCTGATTGTATAAATTATTTTAGTAAAGTTGAAACAAATCTGATTGAATCATCAGCAAGTTCTCTGACAAAATCTTTTGCGATTTTAGAAAGCGGTCTGTTGTCAATTTTATCAAAGATTGCATAGATTGGATCACCGCCGTTGTTGAATCTCATTTGTCTGTCCTGTTTATTTAGATAATAAAAATGATAATTCTCAGGAATTTCTAATGCTCCTGCCGGTTTCTTATTTCTTTCTATTGCGTCATATACTGCTGTCATAATTTTGCTCTCTCTTAATTAAATAACTCTTACATATATATAAAGTATATATTGTTCGTAAAATTGTCTTTTTAAGAATCGTATATTAAGAATTGTAACGAATTATTTAAATTTAAATATGAAAATTACGGCAAGAACAATAAAAATAAACCCTACAAGATAATTCCAACGGAATTGTTCTTTCAGGTACAATACTGAAAAGAAAGAGAATACGGTAAGGGTAATAACTTCCTGAATAGTCTTAAGCTGAACGGCATTATAGCAATCGTACCCGATTCTGTTTGCCGGTACCTGAAAACAATATTCAAAAAAGGCTATTCCCCAGCTTGCTAATATAACAATAAATATGGGCAGACTTCTGAATTTCAGGTGCCCGTACCAGGCAAAAGTCATAAAAATATTTGAAATCAATAATAGAATTATAGGTGTAACATATCTGAGCATATTACTATTTTATCATAAACGATTCAGTCAGTTGGCGGTACAGAAAAATTTTGAAGCAAAAACGGAACTAAAATTTAAAATCATTTATTTGAAGGAGGTATGATTATATAAAAGGTTTATGATAGAAGAGGGGAATTGTGTAAAAAAATCCGCCGGGAGAGGAATTATGTTAAATAGTTTAGCTGTAAATCAACCAGCAAATATCTCTGATTCGATTACCAGAAACTGGACAGAACAAGCGCTTGAATGTTACAGGCTTAACGGTAATTGTAAAGAATGTTCTATAACAAAAGGGCATTATTCTTTTGTTTGTCAGATGCCCAAGGTTGTTGAAATTTTAAAAACAATTAATGGTGAGCCGGAGGAATAATTCTCCTTTATTTTGAGTTTTATACTAAGGAATAACTTTTCCGATTCTTTCAAAATAGACTACTTCATCAAAATTTTTACGTTTTTTATCTGTCGGTGTTGGGGTTTCTTCGTAGCCCAAGGTTATTATGGTTGAAATAATATGGCTTTCTTTAAGGTTTAATTTTTGTTTGACGCTGGAGTAAACATCCGGCAATACTTTAGTTATTTCACTTCCGAAAGCTCCAATAATACAGGAACCGATTCCTAAAGAAGCGGCTTCCAGCATCATGTAGGATACCGGATAAATAACCTGTTCAAGAGAGCGGATTAAAATCCCATTTTCGCATTGTAGAGCCGGATTTAGCGCCGGCTTTTGAATATGAGTAATCTTAGCCTCTTCCCAGGCTTCCGTATCAGCAACACAGACAATTACAGCATCAGCATTCTTTACCTGAGGCTGGCCTACAGAAAGTTCTGATAACAAATCCTTACTTTCCTGAGATTTTACAAGAATAAACTTCCAGCACTGAACATTCATCCAGGAAGGCGCCAGTCTGCCGGCTTCGAGAATTTTTCTCAAATCTTCATCAGGAATATGTTTTCTGTTATATTGTCTAACACTTTTTCTTGATTTAATTAAATCTAATAATTCAGTCATTATTCACCTCCTTACTGTTCAGCAAGAACTACCGTAAAATCACTCCCCACAGAATACATTTCGGTCGGATCATATATAAATTGCGTGTGTGCAAGTTCCGGGAGTTTTTTCTGAAGCCAGTTAAAGAAATCAACGGTTACATCATTTTTATTTGCCACAAATCTTGTATGTGAAAGATGAGTAAGTTTCAACATATTAACTTCAAAACCCAGGTTATTTAATTTTTCTTTCAAAGCAATGGCATCATCTTCTCTTTTAGGTGAATACATAATTCCTGCTTTAAATTTATTTCCGTCCATTTGCGGCTTTATCCTGTAAATCATTCGATTTATCATTTCCTGAGTCTTTTCTGGATCAAGAATCCAGTAACTTATATATCCTCTCTGATTGGGAGCTCCCGGAAGGGTTGCAATTTCTATTTTATTTTCATCCATACTACGTGCCATGGCTGCATATTGAGATAATTCATAGAAGCTCATATCTGTCTTTATGTAGTTATTCATAACATTTAGTACTTCAGGGATTTTTGTTATGACTTGCGGTGAATGAAGTCTTTCAAATAAACTCTTTAAGAACCATTGCTGACGCTGTGTTCTGCCAATATCGCCAAGTCCATCTTTTCTATATCTTAAATATCCGACTGCTTGTTTTCCGTTTAGTATGGTGTTTCCTTTTTGTAAGTCGATATGGAGTTTAGCTGAATAATCGTTATAGTACATTCTTTTCTCAACATAGATAGGGATACCGCCTAAAGCATCTACAATTTTTTCTACTGCCATATCTGAAATAATAATGTACTTATCTATTTTTATTCCGAAAGTTTCTCTAAGAGTTTTCTTGACCAGATTTATCCCACCCAGAGCGTGGGCAGAGTTAATTTTTTGTATACCTTTGTTATCAGGCAGGTAAACTTTACTATCGCGCGGAATTGTAATGGCATTTACCGAATGGGTTTTGGGATCAACATTTACTATAATAATTGTATCAGATCGTGTTCCTTCCCAGGGGTCAGTTCCTTCACCGTTAGAATCCACACCGAGAAGCAAAATATTTTGCCTGCGGGGAGAAAACGGTACATCAAATCCTTTCTTAGAAGATTTGGAGTATTTAAATACTCCGTGCATATCTTCTGCGGTTTCCTCTTTCAGGTTATTTAAAAAAATGTTATTTTCCACCAGAATAACACATACGATAATTGCACACAAAATCGCTGTAACAATTGTAAATATAAATTTTACAAAATAAATGCTGTAACAGCTGGTGTTGCAGATATAAAAAAAATAGTAGAAGAAACTCGCAATTATATGATGAATCCTTCAGGAAAAAGTATTTTATTTATTGATGAAATTCATAGATTTAATAAATTACAACAAGATGCACTTTTACCTTATGTAGAAAATGGTACAATTATATTAATTGGAGCAACTACAGAAAATCCATATTTTGAAGTTAATAAAGCTTTAATTTCAAGGTCAATGGTAATTAAATTAAATCCATTGACAGAAGAAAATATTTATCAAATTTTAAAAAATGCACTTAGTAGAAAAGATGGACTTGGTGAATATCAAATAAAAATAGAAGATGAAACATTAAGAAAAATAGCAGATATTGCGAATGGAGATGTTAGAACAGCTTTAAATGGACTTGAGGTTGCAGTTTTTACAACAAATATGGATTCTGATGGTTATATTCATATTACAGATGAAG
>CALUTN010000099.1 GCA_944323665.1 Candidatus Gastranaerophilales bacterium
TTACACTGTTAAGTCTTCTTATTCTGCTTTGAGTATCTTCATTTGAAAACTCAGTTCCAAATGTGTCATATTCAAGTTGTGCCAGTTCATCATTAAGCTCATTTGGACTGTATTGCGGCGGAAGTGAGTCGCCGTAGTTCGCATACGGTCTGCTGTAACTTTCTTGTCCGTAAGGCATTGTTGTATACCTGTTATATCGGCTTCTTTCAAGTGCGCTTAAATCTGCTGAGGAAAGGGCATTATCATCATAATTGAAGCGGCTGTTCTCTTTAGCCAGAGTTTGCGGCATAATTTCTGATTTTATTCTATCCATTCTGGTTGCATAATCATCAACATCATAAATTTTACCGAAGAGCTTTCGCTCAATGGTAACTATTCTTGTATGAAAATCTCTGTTTTTGTATGTTGTTCCAAAAAGCTTCTGTTCAATTTCATTAACAATAGGATAATTAACGGTGTTATCTGCTTGAGCAATACTACCTTCATCTTCCCTGAATGTATCTTCTTTCGGGGAAATTTCCAAACCAATTTGTTCTGCGCTTATATCAGCAGAGAGTTTTTCCAATCGTTTATTTAAATTCCCTGTTGAAGTTTCTCCATAAATGGTTTTTTCTAATCTGGAAATTCTATTGGTGTCACTATCGTTTGAGTAGTCAAACCCAAATAAGTTATTTTCAATTTTGCTTATTGTAGCAATCTGGGTTTTGCTCATTGCAAAAACTGCAAGCGGGTAAAATGAAAATAAGTAAGTTATTATAGCAATATATGTGATAATTTTCTTCATAGCAGTACTACCTTGTGTAAACACTATAAAGTGTTTCGCAAAGCAGCACTATTAAACGGTTTCATTAAAGTTTTCAGCTTGAAAATAATTAAAAATGCTTACTCTTTATATTTATTGAATTCTATTTAATCAAACTTTTTATCTAGTATTCTTGTTTAAATATAGAGCTTTGCAAAATCTAAGTCACTTTTTGTAGTAATTTTAATATTTGTGTAACTGCCTATAACCACATAAACGGGAATATCCAGATACTCAAGCATTGAAGCATCGTCAGTAAAGTATTTGTGTGCTAATTTATCATGAGCATTTTTGATTAACTCAGTTTTGAATGCCTGCGGGGTTTGTGTGTTATATAATTTGCTCCGGTCTATTGTTTTTATAATTTTTCCGTTTTCATCAACTTCTTTAATTGTATCGGTTGTTTTTGTCATAACTGATACAGCGCCGTTATGAATAACAGAATCCATAACTTGCGAAATTACACCTTGCTTAATCAGCGGTCTTGCCCCGTCATGGATAATCACATATTCATTAGTTATGTATTTAAGGGCATTATGCACAGATTTTTGTCTTGAATCTCCGCCTTGAACGATTTTTATATTAGGGTTTGTAAATAAATTCTTTAATTCATCCGAAATAGCAGTATTTGCAGGTATAATTATCTCGTTTATTTCAGGGAAATTAAGAAAGCTGGATAAAGTGTGTTCAATAACAGTTTTATCATCCAGTTTTTCCAATAGTTTATTAGAACTTCCGTATCTTGAGGAAGTTCCTCCTGCTGTTATAATTAATGAAAAGTTGGTCATAATCTTTCTCCAAAGTGGTTGTAAGGTTTTATTTCATCATATTCTGTGTAGCCGATTCCGTCTGCCGTGAATTTAATGTCCCCTCGTTTGGGGTTAACTACACCGATTTTTGTATAGTTATTAATCTTATCCAAAAAATCTTCCGGCACAGCTGCTGCAAGCCTGTAATCCTCTGCTCCGAAAAGAATATTTTCTTTTTGCACCTCGCTTTTATGCGGGATTTTATCAAAATCTATATCAATTGTAACTTCACTTGCTTCGGCGATTTTAAATAATGTGTCTGCTAAGCCGTCTGAGGTGTCCATCATTGCGTAAGGAGCTCTAATCTGTTCAGATATACCTTTTGAAAAATCAACGTCAATGATTGGTTCTAAATGGGCTCTGATTAAATCCGGTTTATTTTTACCCTTTACCAAAGCTTCCAAGCCCGCTGCGCTTGTTCCGGTTTCCCCGCTTATAATTACTGCATAGCCGGGTTTAGCATTACTTCTTGAAGAAATAGTTCTCCCGGTCGATTTCCCTATTGCCGTTATTGAAATAAAAATTTTATCACTCCCTGTGATATCTCCGCCTGCTATCTTTGCCCCGTATGAGCCGGCTGAAATTCCTTGATAGAGTTCTCTAATAAAATTATTATCAATATCAGTAGGTAAAGACAATCCAACTGTAATATATGCCGGTTCTGCGCCGGAAGCCAGGATGTCGCTTATATTTACAGCAGCAGCCTTGTAACCGATTTGATAAGGAGTTGCCCAATCCCGCTTAAAATGAATATCTTCAATAAAATTATCCTGGGTAACAACAATACTAAGCTCCTTTATGTAAGCACAATCATCCCCTATAAGCTTGTTATCTGTTTGAGTTTTTATAATATTTATAAAATCAAGTTCTTTCATTATTTTATATTAAGGGGCGGCGGGCTTCAGCCCGCCGCCTTATTAATTAATTATCTACTCTTTTTAATGTTGGGAATGCAATTACGTCTCTTATTGTAGGAGAGTTTGTCAACAGCATAACCAGTCTGTCAATTCCCATTCCCATACCGCCTGTAGGTGCCAGCCCGTATTCTAAGGCGTTTATATAATCTTCATCAATTGGCATTGCTTCTTCATCGCCGTTAGCTTTAGCAAGAGCCTGGGCTTCAAACCTGTGACGCTGATCAATTGGGTCCGTAAGTTCAGAGAATGCATTAGCAATTTCCCATCCGTTAACTCTTGTTTCAAAACGTTCTGTAAGTCTATCATTATCTCTGTGGACTTTTGCAAGCGGAGAGATTTCTCTCGGATAGTCGATAATATGAACAGGTTGGATTAATGTAGGCTCTACAGTAGCTTCAAAAACAGCCTCAACAATTTGTCCCCAGTTCATTTCTTCATCAACTTCTATATGCATAGCTTTAGCTCTTTCATAAGCTTCTTTTGCAGTGAAGAATTCGCCGAAATCAACGCCTGTCATTTCTTTAATTGAGCCCAGCATGGTTTTTCTATCCCAAGGTGGTGTTAAATCTATCTCGTTGTCACCGTACTGGATTTTGGTTGTACCGAGAACCTCTTTAGCAACGTATGCAACAAGGTTTTCTGTGAGCACCATCATTTCGTTATAATCAACATAAGATTGATAAAGTTCAATCATTGTAAACTCAGGGTTATGACGTGTATCGATGCCTTCATTTCTAAAGCATCTTGAGAGTTCAAATATTTTTTCGCTTAAACCGCCTACCATCAATCTTTTTAGGTGGAGTTCCGGTGCTATTCTTAATGTTAAGTCCATATTTAAAGCATTGTGATGTGTAATAAACGGTCTTGCATTAGCTCCGGAAGCCTGTGTGTGAAGCATAGGAGTTTCAACTTCCAAGAATCCTTGATTTGTAAGGTATTCTCTTATTTTTTGAATAATTAAACTTCTTTTTCTAAAAGTATCTCTTGTTCTTTCGTTAACAATTAAATCCACATATCTTTGACGATACTTGGTTTCTGTATCTGACATAGTATGGTAGGATTTTAGCTGCTCGAGTTTTTCTTCGCTTATTTGTTTGTTTGGGAGCGGCAGCAGCGACTTTGAAAGAACTTTGAAATTAACAGCTTTTATAGAAAGCTCACCTCTCGGAGTTCTTCTTATAGTTCCCGTAAATCCCAAAATATCACCTATATCAACCAGTTTTAAAGTTTTAATAAGCTCGGGAGCCATATATTCTTTATGAGAGAATATTTGTATTTTCCCGGAAGCATCCATTAAATCAATAAACATCCCGCTGTTACGAATTGCCATAACGCGTCCTGCAACTGAATAAGTATCATCTGTTTCTTCTCCTGCAGGAAGGTCTTTATATTTTTCCTGTAAAAAAGCAGAATCCGCATCTTTATCAAAAACATACGGATATGGATTAATCCCAGCATCTGCAAGTTCTGCCAATTTCTGGATTCTGGTTTGTCTTATAGCCTCTTTTGCTGAAATAGGCTCTTTTACTTGTTGTTCTGTCATAGTTTATTTCCTCTTTAACCTTCATAGTTATATTTTAACATAAACATTTATTTTACTTTACAAATAAGTGAATTTTTGTTATACTCTACTTGTGAATAGTTTCTTAAGAAAGAACGGCATATTTTCCGTTCTTTTTTTATTCCAAAAGGAGTATTTATGAAGCAGGAAGTAAACAGACACGAAATCATAGCTAAAATAACTCCGCTTATCGAGAACACGGCAGTAAGATACAAACTTATTCCCGTTGAAATTGAATTCATAAAAGAAAATCACAGATGGTTTTTAAGAATTTACATTTATTCATACGAAAAAGATGTTACGCTTGATGACTGTGAAAAAATGACAAGAAGCTTAAATGATTTTCTGGATGAGCTGATTCCTGTCAAATATTACTTAGAGGTTTCTTCTCCCGGGCTAGAAAGGAAATTTAAATCAAACAAAGAGTTTATAATATTCAAAGGGAGAAGGGTCAGTATAAAGCTTAAAACCCCCTTAGAAGGTGAAACGGAAAAGATTTTTAAAGGTGAAATTCTTGACTGGGATGATAATTCAGGATTAAAGTTCTTTAGGTTTGATGATGGTGAAGAACTACAAATCCCAAAAGAAAATATTCAATCCGCAAAATTATATATAGATTAGAAGAAAAATTTGGAAGAATAAAAGTAAGGAGATAAAAATGATAAAAATCGGAACCGCATTATTTGAAGCTTGCGAAGAGTTGGAAAGAGAAAGAGGAATATCAAAAGATGTCCTAATAGCTTCGCTTTGTGATGCTATGGTAGCAGCTTACAAAAAGCATATGCATGTTAAAGAAGCCGCTAATATTGAGGCAATACTTGATGAACAAACCGGAGAAATTGGTGTATTTAGTACAAAACTGGTTGTAGAGACAGTTGAAGATCCTGATACACAGATTTCCCTGGAAGAAGCAAAAGAGATCGATGATGAAGTTGAACTTGATGATGAAGTTAAAATTGAAGTAACTCCTGAACAATTCGGCAGAATCGCTGCTCAATCTGCAAAACAAGTAATTACACAAAGAATTCGTGATGCGGAAAGAAATAATATTTTAAATGAATTCCTTGAGAAAAAAGGAACCCTAACAACAGGTATTATTCAAAGAATAGAAAACAGAAACGTAATTGTTAACATTGGTAAAACTGATGCTATTATGCCTCAAAGAGAACAAATACCCAGAGAATACTACAAACCCGGTAACAGAATTAGGGTCTTTGTTCTAAATGTTAAGGAAACCAATAGATTACCACAAGTAATTGTATCTCATGCGCATGCTGAGATTGTAAGAGAACTTTTTGAACTTGAAGTTCCGGAAATTGAAGACGGAATTGTGGAAATTAAATCAATAGCCAGAGAAGCAGGATTTAGAACTAAAATTGCAGTATGGTCAAACGATCCTGAAGTAGACTCTGTAGGTGCTTGCATAGGACCAAGAGGTTCAAGAATTCAGACAATTGTCGGTGAATTAAAGAATGAGAAAATCGATATTGTAAGATGGTCGCCGGATCCGGTTGAATATATCGTCAACGCAATATCACCTGCCAGAGTTGTTTCTGTTGATATTATGACAGATGACGAAGAGACGAAAGATGCATTGGTTGTTGTTCCTGATGATCAGCTTTCCCTTGCAATCGGAAGAGAAGGTCAAAATGTAAGACTTGCACACCGATTAACCGGTTGGAAAATCGATATTAAGAGCGTTTCTCAAATGGAGAATGAAGAAGCATCTAAGACAAGTAACTATGAATATGAGGACGAAGAACCGGAAGAAAGAGTTGTTGATTCAGATGAAATTCAAGAAGAAATAGAAGAAGAAATGAACCAACAGGCTTATGACGAAGAAGATTTGGCTTCGGAAGAAGTTGAAGAATCCGGTGATGTATCTGAAGAGGAATAATTCTTAGAAATGAATCAAAGCTCAAAGAGCGGGTATATACCCGCTCTTTGAGCTTTGATTCAT
>CALUTN010000100.1 GCA_944323665.1 Candidatus Gastranaerophilales bacterium
CTCTTGCAGAAATTTCATCAATAGCAGAGTCAAGGAATGTAAGCATTTCTTTAGCTCCCAATTCTCCGTCTGTCTGCATTACGAAACTGTCTTCATCAGGATTATAGACTAATCCTGAGCAAGCTGCCGCGAAAGCTTCAATATTTTCAATATCACCGAGAGCATCAATACTTCCGCCGGCACCTGTGATAAGGTCGTCTAAAGTTTTACCAGCTGCAGTTTCGCCTTCCATTTCTGAGAACAAACCGCTCAAGCTTGCATTTGAGAATAATTTTACATCAAGGTTGATTACGCTGTTTGCATCAGCATAAAGCCCTATCTGGAGGTTGATACCTGATTCCGTAATACCTACATCTTCGTTTCCGGTGCCATCCATGTTGTAAGCCATGAGCTTAATACCGTTGAATTCGCCATTAGCTGAAATACGGTTAATTTCTTGTAATCTGGCACTGATTTCAGCCTGAATTGCCTTTAATGATGCAGAACCGTAAGTTCCGTTAGCAGCTTGTTCCGTCAGGTCTCTTACTCTTTGCAGGTGGTCTGTTAGAAGTGAGTAAGTTTCTTCGGCTGTAGTCAAAAGGTCAATACCGGTAGCCGCGTTGTCAGCTGCCACGTCCAATGAACCAATTTGAGTTTCCCAAAGTTTTGCAATTGAATAACCTGCTGCATCATCGGCTGCACTGTTAATTTTGTAGCCGGTAGTCATTCTTTCAAGTGCAGTATTTAATGAATTTGTTGCATCGTTTAAACTGCGTTGTGCCAAAATTGACGACATGTTTGTGTTAATTGTAAGAGCCATCTCTCAACCTTTCTGAACAAAATCCCTTGTTCCTTTAATAATCCCTAATCTAATAAACTTTTGCTCAAAATACTAAATTTACATACCACAAAGCACAAGGCATTCCAGCTTGTCAAATTTATATATTTCTCACATATCCTTGTATACAATCATTATAGATTAACTCTATAAAAATCACACTATGTAAAGTTTAATTTTTTACATTTATTAACATTTAAAAACGACCTGTGTTTGTAATAGAATTAGATAAAGGAGTTGGAGGGAATAATATGACAAAAATAATAACAGTAGGCAGTGCAACTATGGATGTTTTTGTAGAGTGCGATGAAGCCAACATTGTTTCTGTGTTTACAAAAGACCACAGTTCTGACTTTATGAGCTACCCGTACGGAGCTAAAATTGATATTACAACATTCTCTTCCAAAGTCGGCGGGGGCGGTATAAATACGGCATGCAACTTCGGACATCTCGGATTTGATACTTCTGCCATATTTAAAATCGGTAAAGATATCTATTCTGACGGTATTCTGGATTTCTTTAGAACTCAAAATGTAAAACTCGATAATATTATACAGAAAGAAGACACTTCTACAGGATTTTCTATTATTCTCGTTAGTTTTCAGGGAGACAGAACCGTTCTTGCTCACAGGGGCGCCAATGCTCATATAACGGAAGATGAAATAAATTTTGAAGCAATAAAAGATGCAGATTTTCTTTATATTGCTCCTCTTAACGGAGAATCTAATAAAGTACTGGAACCTCTTGTTGAATATGCTCACAAACACAATGCAAAAATATGTTTTAATGCCGGCTCCACCAGCCTAAAAAAAGGATTTGAACATATTAAAAAAATTCTGTCTTCTGCACACATTGTTGTTATGAATAAAGAAGAAGCTTCTATGGCAACAGGTATTAAAGTAAGACCGGATACTAAAACAGAAAAATTCTCGCATGAACTTATCCATGTTGACGTTAAAGAAATGCTTAAAACTTTGAAGGTTAAAGATTACCAGATAGTTGTTATAACAGATGGCGGACGGGGCGCTTACGCTTACGACGGAAGACAGTTCTATTTCTGCGAACCGTATCCTTCGGAAGTTGTTTCAACACTGGGCGCCGGTGATTCCTTCGCTTCAACATTCTGCGCCGCACTTGGCAGAACAAGACTGGATATCGGCAAATCTCTCATGTATGCTTCTGTCAACTCTTCTTCCGTAGTTTCAAAGTTCGGCGCAACAGAAGGCCTTTTAACCTTTGAAGAGATTGAAGAAAAATTGAACGCTAAGCCTGATTATACTTACTTGTTAGGATAACTTATGTCTCAATTTCAGTCATTTTCGCCAAACATGCTCAAAACTTTTGAACTTTGTCCTAAGAAGTTCTATTTTAAATATGTAAAAAATATTCAAATGCCGTCAGATGATGAAAAATTTGAGTTCGGTAAAAATATTCATGCCCTTGCGTCATACTATTTAAGAAAAGAAACTATAGACAAAATGGAATTATCATTGAGTTCTAAAGAAAAAGAGGTTTGGGAATATCTAAAAGAAGTTAAATATTTCGGATTAGAAACGGTTGAAACTGAGTACAATCTGACGGCAAAAATAGGGACGCATTTTTTCGGCGGACGGCTTGATGCACTTGTGAAAGATAATGAAAAATATTATATCCTGGATTACAAAACCGGAGCTGTTCCTAAAAATGCTAAGTATGATTATCAAACGATGATATATTTACTTGCGGTAAGCAAATTTTTTAATACTGATAACATAACTTTTGTCTATCTGGATTTGAAAAACAAAAAAGAATTTTCGGTAGAATTGACACCTGAATTAAAAAAAGAATATGAGAATAAACTTATTGAGACTGCATCTAAAATTGAGCATGACGAATTTCAAAAAGGAAAAGATTCCTGCCCATGCGAGTACAAAATAATTTGTTACTGATATAATTGGTGTATGAAAAATTATCTTATTGATACCCATGCTCACTTAGATATGATTGAAGAACCCGTTGATGAAATTCTGCGAGAAATGAATGAAAACGGGGTTAAAAAGGTTATTATTCCTTCCGTTGAAGAAAAAACTTTCGATAAGATACTTGAAATCGCGCATACAAACGAAAATATTTACGCAATGACAGGAATTTATCCCTCTGAGGCTAAAACTTACACCCCAGAACTTGAAGCTAAAATGGAAGTTTTATGCAGAGATACAAAAGTTATTGCGGTTGGTGAAATCGGACTGGATTATTACTGGGATAAAAGTTTTACCGATTTACAAAAAGAAGTCTTTAGAAAACAAATTCTGTTTGCTAACAAAATGAATCTTCCTATTGTTGTTCATGATAGAGAAGCTCACAAAGATACATTTGATATCTTAAATGACACCGACAAGGGCGGAAAGGTTCTTTTTCACTGTTTTTCCGGAAGCGTTGAGTTTATGAAAGAATGTGTAAAAAAAGGATGGTTTATTGCTCTCGGAGGAGTTGTAACTTTTAAAAATGCAATAAAGATGAAAGAAGTTGCCAAAGAAGTACCTTTGGACAGACTTGTTCTTGAAACAGATTCTCCATACTTAACACCGGTACCATTCAGGGGAAAAACCAATAAACCCGCTTATGTAAAATATGTTGCCGAAGAAATTGCTGCATTAAGAGGCATGTCTTACGATGAAATTGCAGAAATCACTACCATGAACGCAGAAAGGTTCTTTAATATATGAAAAAAGAACGCTTAGATAAAATTCTTGTTGATTTAGGGTACTTTGAAAACAAAAGCAAAGCTTCTGCGGCAATTCTTGCAGGGAATGTAATGATTGGAACAGAAGTTATCACAAAAGCCGGATTCCAAATAGACCCGCAAAAAGAATATGATTTTCAAATTAAAACTATGCCTTATGTTTCAAGGGGAGGTTTTAAGCTCAAAAAAGCTTTAGACACATTTAAACCAGAGGTAAAGGGGCGTGTTTGTTTAGATGCAGGCGCTTCTACAGGAGGATTCACCGACTGCCTTCTTCAGCATGGAGCAAAATTCGTCTATGCCGCAGATGTCGGCTACGGGCAGCTTGATTGGAAAATAAGAAGTTCAAAGCAGGTGAAAGCAATTGAGAAAACTAACCTTAGAACCTGCTCATTTGAAGATATATATTCAGAAGGAGAAGATGTTGCAGACCTTTTGGTTTCTGATCTGTCATTTATCTCTCTCACTAAGGTTATACCTAATTTAAAAAAACTTTTGAATCCTGATTTTCACGAAATGGTCTGTCTAATCAAACCGCAGTTTGAGGCAGGTAAAGAGTTCGTAGAAAAAGGCGGGGTTGTACGAGATAAAAAAGTACATAAAAGAGTCATTGAAGATGTGATTACATGCGTCAAAGAGTTGAATTATACAATTAAAGGACTTACTTACTCTTCAATAAAAGGTCCTGCCGGAAATATAGAATACCTTATCTGGTTCTCTACCCAAAATTCTGAAGAAAGTATTCCGCCTGTTACAGAAATTGTAGAAACAGCTCATCAAAATCTACTCAAATAAATCATAGAGTCTTTTTCTAATGTCTTTTGCAGACAATTCTTCGGTAATTCTATTCAAATCCAGAGTCATTTGGTAATATTCTGCTGCAAGAGGTTTATCCCCCATTGCTTGGTAAGCTCTTGCGAGATTAAAATATGCCAATGTGTAATTAGGATTAATATTTATTGCGTGTTTAAAATAGTCAATCGATTCTTTAGGGTCTCCAAAGCCGTCCAGATAAACTACGCCTAAATTGTTTTGTGCTATCTCAAAGTCAGGATTTATTTCAATCGACTTATGAAACGCAACAACAGACTCTTCAAGGTAATCTTTTTCCCACAATGCCAATCCTGCTTTAGCATAAGCAAGATAATTAGCAGGATCTGTAGTAATGGCGTCACAGTATGTCTTAATGGCTTTATCCAAATCATTTTCTGACATATACAAATCACCTAATGAAAGTTGTATATCAACATTATTAGGATCAAGCACCATGCCCGCATTGAATGTGGCTTCCGCTGCTTCAAAATTTTCTTTTACTTCTGCGTAAATTGCTCCGAGAGCATGACAAACTATGGATGTCCATTCTGAATCAGGATTAATCTTAATTGCTTTTTGATAATATTCAATAGCATCGTCATAAAGCTCCGCTTTTACATAAGCAAATGCTAATGAATTGTTATAGTATGGATTTTCAGGGTTTAATTCTTCCGCAAGCTTAAATGCCGATACCGCATGAATTTTATCGGCTTTAGCCAAGTACAAATGTCCAAGCTCATAATATATTTTATCTAAATCCTTTCCGAATTCTAAAAGGCTGTTATAATAGTCAATTGTTTCGTCCGGATTTTCAGGAAAATATGTTTGATTAATAGTGGCTAATTTAATTAAAACTTCTCTGTCTGTCGGATCAACTTCATGAGCTTTTTTATAGAATTCAAGACTTGCTTCAATATCGTTGCACTCTAAAGATAAATCGCCCATTTTCTGATAGAATAAATTTCCTTGCGATGTTTTTTCTAAACCTTTTGAGTATGCTTCCAATGCAGAAGGAAAAAGCTTCATCTTTTCAAAAGTTTCACCCAAGGTTTTATAAGACATAATAGAAAAATCATTTGCCAAAAATTTATAAAACATCTTAATTGAAGGACAATCCCACATAATCATCATACTTCCGGATAAAAAGTAATACAGGAATTTGACAAGATTTTTAACAGAGTGATTGTGATTCTTTATTCTGTTAAACAACACCTTTGATAAAAACAACCTTGGTCTTGCCGAATTCTTCCCGGAATGCGAAATTGCATACGAAAACTCTTTTTCCGCTTCATCATAATTACCATTTAAGCATTGAAAGTATCCGGTATATATATGTGCGTTAGGATTCTCAGGTTCGAGAGACAGCGCGGTTTTACACTGTTCCAATGCTCCATCTACCGTAATCTGACCTTTTATCAGCAATAAACTTGCCAATCTGTAATATGACTCAGACATAGCCGGATTAACTTTAATAGCATCAATATAGCATTCAATCGCATGTTCCAAATCCGAATCTTGTTGTTTTATTAAATACTTCTCATGCGCAGCACGAGCCTCTTCTAAAATTCCTTCCACACTGCTTACCGGTGCTAACATCGGGGTAATTGTCTGTTCTGTCATATATTCTCCGAGCCAAATTAATGTCTTAAACTA
>CALUTN010000101.1 GCA_944323665.1 Candidatus Gastranaerophilales bacterium
CTGTAATGAGCAAAAGCCTTATTTGCTTCAGCCATTCTGTGAGTATCTTCACGTTTTTTTACTTTATCTCCGTTTCCGTTTGAAGCATCTATCAATTCGTTTGTTAATTTTTCCACAAATGATTTTCCGCCTCTGTTTTTAGCTGCTGAAATTAACCATGAAGAAGAAAGTGCAAAGCCTCTATCCGGCTTAACATCAATAGGTACCTGGTAAGTTGAACCGCCGATACGTCTTGCTTTAACTTCTAATAACGGAGTAGCATTAGTAACAGCTTTTTGGAAAATTTCCAATCCTTTTTCATTTGTTCTTTCTTCAATTTTCTTTATTGTTGAATAGAATATTCTTTCAGCAAGAGATTTCTTACCGCGTCTCATAATTCTGTTAATAAATTTAGAGACATCTACACTGTTGTAAATAGGGTCAGCTGAAGGAACTCTTCTTTCAGGTTTAGATCTTCTAGACATTATTTCTTACCTCCTTTAGCTTTCTTAGCACCGTATTTGGAACGGCTTTGTTCTCTATTTGCAACACCTGCTGTATCTAGAGTACCTCGAACGATGTGATATCTTACACCAGGAAGATCTTTAACCCTTCCGCCTCTTATAAGAACAACACTGTGTTCTTGGAGGTTGTGTCCGATACCCGGGATGTAAGAAGTAACTTCAAATCCGTTAGTAAGTCTGACTCTGGCAACCTTTCTCAATGCTGAGTTTGGTTTTTTAGGGGTTGTTGTGTAAACCCTTGTGCAAACGCCTCGTCTTTGTGGACATTCCATAAGAGCCGGCGATTTGGTTTTGTCTGTTAGCTTTTTACGTTCTGAACGTACAAGCTGGTTAATTGTAGGCATAACTTTTTCTCCTTTTACCTTTCTTGTAATATTTTCGGAAAATAAACCTTCCTGCTTGAAGTAATAATACAAGACCAAAATAATTTCGGCTGGTAATTACAAATCAAATCGGGAACATTTACCCCGCCCCTGAGCCGTCAAATCCGGCAAGAAAATTTCGACTAGGGTGACTTCATGTTAAAATGAACATAGCTTAATGTCAATAAAAATAGGCATTTTTATAATTTCTATTACGTTTTGTTACAATTGCAGATAAAAAGACCGGAAAATTTCCGGTCTTTTTTGTATATCCAAGGCATTAACGTTTGCTGAATTGGAAACGTTTTCTTGCTCTTTTTCTACCGTATTTCTTACGTTCTTTAACACGTGCATCACGGGTTAAAAGACCTTCTGATCTTAATACGTTTTTATAATCTTCATTAGATTTTAACAAAGCTCTTGAAATACCATGTCTGATAGCTGCAGCTTGAGCAACAATACCGCCGCCGACAGCTTTAACTCTTACATCGTATTTGTCTTGATTTTCTGTTAAAACAAGCGGTCTGTAAACCATCATTTCAACAGCAGGCATATTACCGATGTATGCTTGTAAGGTTTTTCCGTTAACAAAAATTCTTCCTTTACCTTTAACAAGCTTAACAACAGCAACAGCACATTTTCTGCGTCCGGTAGCCATTATAATTTCTTTATTCTCAGCCATTAGTTACCTCCTTTCGCAGTTTTTTCCAAAACGATTGGCTTTTGTGCCGCATGCGGATGTTCAGGTCCGCAGTATACCTTAAGTTTGTTAAACTGTTCAGCACCTAAAGTATTGTGCTGAAGCATACCTTTAACAGCTTTTTCAATCAATTTTGTTGCATCTTTTTCTCTTACTTCTTTAACAGAAGCAGCTTTTAAACCTCCCGGATAACCGGTATGGTGATAATAAATTTTATCAGTTTCTTTATTACCTGAAACAAGAACCTTTTCAGCGTTAACAACAATAACAAAGTCACCGGTATCAACGTTAGGCGTATATTCAGGTTTATTTTTGCCTCTTAAAATGTTTGCAACACGTACTGCAAGGCGCCCAAGAATTTCGCCTTCAGCATCGATTACATACCATTTTCTTTCAACTTCAAGAGGTTTTGCTGAATATGTTTTCATGCTTATTCTCCATTTTTCACGGTAAACCCCTCCGGTCTTGCCCGTAAGATTTACCACTAGTATTCTACTTTCATTAGCGTAAGTCCGTATGGACTCGCTGTCTGTCCTGCCTTACGGCGGTCATGTGCCTCAAGAACATTTTTCATATGTTCAACAGGCAGATGATGTCCTTCTATTTCAAGAAGGGTACCGACTATTGTCCTTACCATATTGTATAGGAATCTGTTTCCTTCAAGATGGATAAAGATATGATCGCCTTGTTTTTCAACTTCGGCTCTCGTTAAAAGGCAAACTTTGCTCGGGTTAAGCGTTCCGGCACTTTTAAAACTTGAAAAATCATGTTCACCTAAAAGGTAATTTAAAGAGGTTTGCATCCGCTCTAAATCCAGTTCGTACTTTATTCTCAAAATATCACCGTCAAAAGCCTGTTTATATCGTCTGTTTATTAATTCATAAACGTAGTACCTGCTTTTAGCTGACTTTTGAGCATGGAACGAATCAGGAACAATTCTCAAGTTATTGACAGATATGTCGGCGGGAAGAATTTCATTCATCTGGTAGACAAATTTTGAAGCAACAATATCTTTGTCATAATCAAAATGAAGAACCTGTCCTAAAGCATTAACACCTCTATCCGTCCTGCCGGAGAAGATTGTCTTTATCGGTCTGTTATTAATTTGAGTCTTTGACTCTAGTAATGTGCAAATAACTTTCTCTATTTCGCCCTGTATGGTAGGTTCTTCTATGGGTTTGCCGTCTCTGAATTGGATCTGGCTTCCGGCATAGTTTTTACCCTTATACTGAACGTCAAGAGCATAGCGCATTGATTATACCAACTGAATCAATGCCATTTCTGATGCGTCGCCTCTTCTCGGCGGCAATCTGTAAATTCTTGTATAACCACCCTGTCTTGATGAATATTTAACGCCAATTATGCTGAATAATTTTCTCAAAACAGTTTGCTTAGCCAATTTTTTACCTTCTTGCGGTGCATCAAAGATTTCGCCTGTTGCTGTATCAATAAGTTTACCGATTTCTTTATCGTAGATATATTTACCGGCAAGTCTTCTTGAATTCAGGTCACCTTTTTTAGCCAGGGTGATAACACTTTCAGCATATGGCTGAAGAGCTTTTGCTCTTGCCATAGTTGTTTTTATTTCACCGTGAGTAAAAAGTTCGGTAGCCAATGAACGCAACAAAGCCTTTCTCTGGTCTTGTGCTTTACCAAGCGTATGTTTTTTTGTTTGGTGTCTCATTGTTTTATCCTTTTATTATCTTTACTATTTCTATTTCGTTTCTAATTATTCTTCAGAACCTTGTGAAACAAGTCCTTCTTCATCAGTTTCCGGATTTGGAGCCAAATCTAAACCGAAATGGTGCAATCTTTCAATAACTTCATCAGAAGATTTTTTACCAAAGTTCTTAATATTTAATAAATCATGTTCTGATTTCTTTAATAATTCAGCCATTGAATTGATACTTGCTCTTTTTAAGCAGTTGTATGCACGAACAGAAAGTTCTAATTCATCAATTGTTATTGAAGGTTCTTGTTCGTTTTCTTCAACTACAGGCTGCTCTTTTACAACAGCTTTTTCTTCAACTTCTTTTACCACAGATTTACCTGAAATAGCAGAAATTTGAACAAAGTGTTCAATAAGAAGATCTGCAGCTTGTGATAATGCTGTTGTAACATCAACCGTACCGTTTGACCAAATTTCAAGAGTCAGTTTATCAAAATCAATACTGTCGCCGACACGAGTGTTTTCTACTTCGTAGCTTACTCTTTTAATAGGCATGAAAGTTGCATCAATAGGAAGCATGTCAATTGGTGTTCCTGATTTAGAGTTTCTAGGAACATCATTAGCAACATAACCTTTTCCTGTTTCTACAATAATATCAGCGTGGAATGATCCGCCTTCTGCTATTGTACAAATTAACCAGTCAGGGTTAACAACTTTTACTCCTGCAGGAAGCTGAATATCACTTGCTAATACAGAACCCGGTTTATCAACATCAATTCTTAAATGTTGAGGTTCTTTAGAATCTGTTTTAATAGCCAGACCTTTGAGGTTAAGCATTACGTCAATAACATCTTCAAGGACACCGGGAATTGCAGTATATTCGTGAGTAATACCTTCAATTCTGCAAGAAGTTACAGCTGTACCTTCCAAGCTTGAAAGCAATACACGTCTGAGCGCATTACCGATAGTTGTTCCGAAACCTCTTTCTAGCGGTTCAATAGTAAATTTTCCATACTGTGAACCGTCTGAACCGGCCATCGTATTAACAGTTTTAATTTTTAATTCCATATTATTCTCTCCTATCAGCCTATTTTGAATAGTACTCTATAACTAGTTGTTCTTTTATTTCCGGATCGAGTTCTTCTCTTTGAGGAATTCTTTCAAATGTAATTTTCAAAGCCTCGCTGTCAACCGTAATCCAAGAAGGAGCACAAGATAAATCAATTGCACTCATAATAACCTTCAAGTATTCACTGCTTTTTGCCTTGATTGTAATTACATCACCAGGATTAACCAAATATGATGGAATATCTACCTTTTTACCGTTAACTAAAACGTGACCGTGGTTAACGATTTGTCTTGACTGCTTGCGGGTTACACCAAAACCTGCTCTGAACAAAATGTTATCAAGTCTTGATTCCAAAAGTTGTAACAAAATAGTACCTGTTACACCTTTTCTTCTTGCAGCTTCTTTATAATATCTTGCAAATTGTTTTTCGCTTACTAAATATGTAAATCTGATTTTTTGTTTTTCTGCTAAGTGGATAGCATATTCAGAAAGTTTCTTTCTTACGGCACCGTGTTGTCCTGAAGCAGTTTGTCTCATAGAAGAAGTTAATTTTCTGTTTGACAAATCTTTAACTTTCTTATTTCTGAATAATTTATTAGTTGGTCCTGTATATCTTGCCATTTTTTTCTCCTTTTCTTTTGCGGGGCATCTATGGTTTACTTTTTGGCTTAAAGCAAGCCCCCGCTTTTACTTAGTTAATAGTGAGCAGTTGGTGGTGAATATAGTCTTATATTCAATTGTCTAACCACTATTCACTAGTCACTCCAAATACTATACTCTACGTTTTTTAGGCGGACGGCATCCGTTGTGCGGAATTGGTGTTACGTCCTTAATTAAAGTAATTTCAAGTCCTGCAGCCTGAATAGCTCTGATAGCTGTTTCACGTCCTGAACCGGGACCTTTAATATAAACTTCTACCTTTTTCATACCCTGGTCGATAGATTTTTTAGCTACCAATTCAGCTGCTGACTGTGCTGCAAACGGAGTACCTTTTCTGGCACCTTTAAAACCCGTAGCACCTGCAGTAGCCCATGCAATAGCATTACCTTGAGTATCTGTAGAAGTTACTATTGTATTGTTAAAGGTTGATTGTATGTGAACAATACCCTGCAATACATTTTTCTTTTCTTTTTTCTTTGTAGTTTTTGGTCTTGCCATTTTTCGTTATCCTTTATCTTTTACATTTTTCAATCTTTTATCTTTAGTGAATAGATTTTTAAATTTATCGATTACCGGTTCTATTCACTGTTGCTATATCTATTATTTCTTCTTACCTGCAATAGGCCCGGTTTTCTTACCGCGTCTTGTTCTTGCATTAGTTTTAGTTCTCTGGCCTCTGCAAGGAAGTCCTCTTTTGTGTCTCATTCCTCTGTAAGAATTGATTTCCTGAAGACGTTTAATATTCATAGCAACTTCACGTCTCAAGTCACCTTCAATATGATATTCAGATAAGGCATTACGCAATTCTTTAATATCACTTTCTGTTAAATCATCTGTTCTCAAGTCCGGTGAAATTCCGGTAACTTCAAGAATCTTTTTAGCTCTGGTCGGTCCGATACCATATATGTATGTAAGAGCTACTTCTAGTCTTTTGTTACGAGGTAAGTCTACCCCAACTAATCTTGCCATGTTTTGTTTCCTTTAT
>CALUTN010000102.1 GCA_944323665.1 Candidatus Gastranaerophilales bacterium
AAAAAATATACTGCTAATATATAACTATACTCCTTAAAAAACGACGATACACATATCCCTAATCAACAGCTATGCACGAGATTCGTTCATAGCTTTTTCTTTTTATATACCGGAGGAGAGCAGTGACAGATTAACGGTATGTTAAAGCGCCGGATTATCTTAGTTGAAAAGGAAGGTTGCAATGTTGTATCTTCTATTTATCCATAGTTATCTAAATTAAAGAAAGAGAAACCAAATGACTATGCGACCCCGTTATTTAAAAGGTCATGGATATGGATTACGCCTACAGGTTTTCCGTTTTCAACAACAAACATATTTGTAATCTTTTTGTCATGCATAATTTTTAAAGCTTCTGCCGAAATCATATCTTTTGAAACAGTTTTTGGATTTTTGGTCATAATATGCACAGCTTTTTCACTGAGAATTGACGGAGATAAACATCTCCTTAAATCACCATCTGTAAGTATTCCGGTAAGCATGCCTGATTGGTTTATAAACCCTACGCAGCCGAGACACTTTGAAGTCATTTCCAAAAGCACGGCCTGCATATTAGAATTTTCATCCAGTATAGGCATATCCTGTCCGGTATGCATAAGATCTCCGACACGTTTAAGAATAGAACCCAGTTTTCCGCCAGGATGCCTTAGGTTGAAGTCCTCTTTTGAAAAGCCTTTTCTTTCAATCAACCCGACGGTCAAAATGTCTCCCAGCACAAGTGTTGAGGTTGTAGAACTTGTTGGGGCAAGCCCAAGCGGGCAAGCTTCACCATAATTCGGCAGTTCAAGGACTATATCAGCAGCTTTTCCTAAAGAGCTTTCAGGGTTTTTAGTAATTGCAATAATTTTAATCCCGAAACGCTTGCAATAATTAATAATATCAACCAGTTCCTTTGACTCTCCGCTGTTAGAAATTGCAACCACTACATCATTTTCTGTAATCATACCCAAATCACCATGGCTTGCTTCTGCAGGATGTACAAAAAATGAAGGAGTTCCGGTTGAGGCAAGAGATGCCGCAATCTTTTTCCCGATATGTCCGGACTTTCCCATCCCTGTTATAATAATTCTTCCGGTAGAGTTTTGCATTAAGTCAAGGGCACTTGTAAGGTTCTCTAATGCAACAGAATTTTTGAGCTTTGATATGGCATCAATCTCCATGTCAATAGTTCTTATTGCGGATTCTCTGTCTTTTACACTCTTTGGCTCAACGGTTGCAAGCATTTCTTATACTCCTTTTATTTTTTTCTAAGGGGCGGCTTTTATGAAATAAAAGCCGCCCCTTTAAAATTTTTAGTTTTCAACGTATTCTCTTAATCTCTTGCTGCGGTTAGGATGTCTTAATTTCCTTAGCGCTTTTGCTTCAATTTGTCTGATACGTTCACGGGTTACGCCGAAGAGCTGTCCGACTTCTTCAAGAGTCCTTTGGCGTCCGTCATCCATACCGAAACGAAGTCTTAATACATCTCTTTCTCTGGGTGAAAGTGTGCAGAGAACTTCTGCCAAATCTTCTCTTAGAAGTTCTGATGCTACAGTTTTAATAGGAGCATCAGCTTCTTTATCTTCAATAAAATCACCCAGCCTTGAATCTTCTTCTTTACCTATAGGAGTTTCAAGAGATAACGGTTCTTGAGCGATTTTAACAATCTCTCTTAATTTAGAGATTGAAACACCCATCTCAACTGCCAATTCCTCTTCGGTTGGTTTTCTTGAAAGTTCTTGGGCGAGTCTTCTTGTAACTTTTTTAAGCTTATTGATAGTTTCTACCATGTGAACAGGAATACGGATTGTTCTTGCCTGGTCAGCGATAGCTCTTGTAATAGCCTGTCTAATCCACCAAGTAGCATATGTTGAGAACTTGAAACCTCTTTCGTGGTCGAATTTCTCAGCTGCTCTAATTAAACCGAGGTTGCCTTCCTGAATAAGGTCAAGGAACAACATGCCTCTTCCGACATATTTTTTAGCAATACTTACAACCAACCTTAAGTTTGCCTGAACGAGTTTTCGCTTAGCGATAGCACCCGGAGTGCCTCCCTGGATGATTTTTCGTGCGAGTTCAATTTCTTCACTGGTAGAAAGAAGTTTAATGCGCCCGATTTCTCTTAGATATAGTCTTACAGGATCTTCAACTGCTACACCTTTAGGGATTTCGGTATCAATATCAGAATCTGTAGAAGAATCAGAAGAATCCACCATATAAAAATCATCACTCTTAATACCGTTTAATTTTGAGGACACAATAATATCTTCGATATTATCTGTGCCCAAGTCTGTTTCAATATAATCAACAGAATCATCATCTACGTCTTTTTCGGAGTCAAAATCAAGTAAATCAAGATTTTCATCTTCCATAACGCTTACTACTGATGATCTTGAGTTTCTTTTTTGGGTCATTATTTATCTCCAGTCCTTAATTTAATTTTATCTCTAAGCTGAATTTGTATCTTAAGTGCTTCCATATCATCATCATTAACTTGTCTGTATTGCTGGCGGAGTTTTTCAGCTTCGTGATCCTGATAGCACTTTTTAAGTCTTGTTATATTTTCCCTAACAGTCCTTTCCAATTCCTCTTCATCAAGAGAATTAAAGGCTTCTGACATTTCTACAAGGTCTGTTAATATTTGTGTTAAGTTATCATCCTCAATGAATTCTGTATACAAATTTTTTGTCAATTCCCTAACATTATTTATTGTACATGCCAATTTGTCAATTGTATTTTTTACAATTATTAATGTTTCATCTTGAATGATATCCGGAGGCAGCAGTTCATTGAGTTTTTTATAGTTCAATAAACCGTTGTCTGATAGAAAAACGCTCAATAAATTTTTTTGCGCCTTTGTTTCAAATTGTGAAGAATTTGTTACAACATTTTTTTTGTAATTAAAAACCGGACGCACAGTGTTTAAACCGTTGAGTTTTCCAAGCTCCTTCAAAATAGCGTTTTCATTAACTTCCAGAACTCCAGCAACCATTTTAACATATTCGGATTGAATAATTCTGTTATTAATATCTTTTAGAATATCTATAACCTGTTCAACTAATGCAGCTTTTTCCTGCGGAGTCTTAGTGTTAGCTTTTTCTCTCAGTACATTATTGAGCAGAAAATCAATTAAAAGGGGTGCGGATTTAATGTATTCTTTAAACGCATTTCCTCCCATAGAACGAATAAATTCATCGGGGTCTTTTCCTTGCGGAGGAGAAATTACTCTAATTTCGCAGGAATATTTTTTATCAGCGGATGTGGAAATGTGACTTTCGTCAAACTGTTTTACATTTCCCAGGGTTGAAAAGGTGTTTTTAATAACTTCGCTTCCCCTTTTGGTTGCATTTATTCCTGCAGAATCCGTATCAAAGGAAAGATAAATTTTTCTGGATTTTGTGTAACGGGATAAGAGTTTAATATGGTCTGCAGTCATGGCAGTTCCGCAGGATGCCACTGCATTACCTACTCCGTTCGATTGCGCGGATATTACATCAAAATACCCTTCCATAATAACAACAGAGTCTTCTTTTTGAATATCTTCCTTGGCTGTAAATAAACCAAAAAGGGTTTTGCTTTTGTTATAAATCATTGAATCCGAAGAATTTAAGTACTTAGGATTCTGTCCTTCATCTACGGCGCGTGCGCCAAATGCTATATAATCCCCGTTTTCATTTTGAATAGGTATAATTATTCTGTTTCTAAAACGGTCAATCCAACTTCCGGAATGAGATTTAACAATTAATCCGGCTTTTTCCAGAACATCATCTTTAAATTCTTTTTTTAATTCTTTGTATAAAGTATCATACTTATTAGGCGCCCAGCCCAGAGTGAATTTGTCAATAATTTCGTCTGTTACACCCCGGCTTCTCAAATAAGTCATTGCCTTATTTGCATCTTCTGCTTGCCGAAGTTCCAAATGATAAAACTTTGCAGCTTTCCTGCAAGCATCTGTCATTTCTTTTCTAAGAGATTTTGTTTCTCCTGAGTTGTGCTCAAATCTATCCGGAAGTTCAATGCCGAATTTTTCTGCGAGTTCTAAAATAACATCTTTGTATTCTCGGTTTTGAACTTTTACAAGAAATTTTAATGCATCACCGCCTTCACCGCAGGCAAAACACTTGAAAATGCCTTTAGAAGGGCTTACTGACATAGATGGCTTGGAGTCATTATGGAACGGACATAACCCCCAGTAGTTGGCTCCGCTTTTCTTGAGAACTACAAATTGTGATACGACATCTACTATATCCAGCCGGTCTTTTATAAGAGAAATAACTTCTTCAAAACTGCTTGCTTTAACCATAATATTATAATACCACCAAGAAATACCTAGGTAAAGTTATATGTTAATACTCAATATTAGACTCTTTTATCGCTCTTTTCAAATTTATAATCATCTCATCAAGTATCCCGAGAATATCAAAAATTTCATCCTTACTTCTGCGTGCAAAAAGGTGCTCAATATTTTCGGTAAATTTGTCAGGAAGAATCTTGCAGTTTTCCCGGGCATATTTTACAAGCCTCTTTTCTCCAGGGTGCAGCAACTCGTTTAAAGCAAATATTATATCAAAATAGCTTGCCATAAAAGCTGCAGTTCGATGGTTTATGCTGTTTAAATCTTCTCTTTTCAAAGCCTTTTCAATTTGTTCGTAATAGGAGGCAAAGGGCTTATCTCTCATAAGCATCATGTTCCGCTTTATTATATTATGCTTTAATTCTTTCGGATATGGAGTGTCCAGAATTTTTTTCAAAACGGAAAGCTTTCCGTTTCTGTCATATAAAGTTCTGCACATTTTTAAAGTAAATAAAAAGCATGTTGTATAGCCGCTAGATGCTCGGTAATTCAGCCATGTATCATTAACAATGCGTTCGATCCAGTTTATATCAAAGTACATAACATCAAGCTGCCGGTTTATTTTATCAACAAAAAATTCATCACCCTCTCCAAAATATTCGCAGCCTGCTTCATATTTTGCCGAGTGCTTCTTTACCAGTTTCAGTCTTTCATTAACAGGAATGTTCCGGTATGAAAAAATATAAATATCAATATCGGATTTCTCATCTGCGGTTTGGACAGCCAATGAACCGCCTTCAGCAATTGCTTCAATTTGTTGAAAATTTTTAAAATCATTTATAATCCGGATTAAATTATCAACCATTTCCTAAACCTCGAATGTAATCTGGTATAGAAATATAGCATAATTTTTAAGTTTAGTCTTTTATGTAAAAAAATGTAAAATTAATACTTGATTTTTAAATTTTTCTATTCTATAATGGTGGAACGCGCTGTTTGGGTGCGTAAAGAAAATGACTTTACACGGAAGGTGCTTTTGTGAAGTATCTTTTTAAAGCCGAAATATAAAGTTAGCATTTTACAAGCTGATTATGAACATTGACAATCATATTGAAAAGCCGTTGTAACGAATTATTACAAGATGAACACCCAAAAGTGTTGACAATGGAAATTGAAGTAATATGATTGGAAAGTGCGGAGAGGAAACCTCCGTGTGTACAAGTTGGCCGAAGTAGCAAAAGCGAAGTTGCGGTCTGAGTGAGGAAAGCTGGAGCAAGTAATCGCAAGATTGTGCACGGAAATAAACCCAGAGTACATTAAATAAAGCGAAAATAAATAGCAAATATTGCCCGGAACCGGGTAATCAACGCACGTTGAAAACAGAATAGATAGAAGACGAAGAAGAACTTGTTAATTCGGAAGCGAATGATAAGGACAAAACGAAGTTCGAGCGGTTTATCTGCGGGAGTGGATAGACTAATGGACATAACTTTCTGACAATGGAGAGTTTGATCCTGGCTCAGGACGAACGCTGGCGGCGTGCTTCATACATGCAAGTCGAACGAGAATCTCTGGCTTGCCAGAGAGGAAAGTGGCGGACGGGTGAGTAAAATGTAGAGAATCTGCCCTTAAGCGGGGGACAACATTGGGAAACTGATGCTAA
>CALUTN010000103.1 GCA_944323665.1 Candidatus Gastranaerophilales bacterium
TAAGCGCGTGTAGCCCAGTTGGATAGAGCGTTTGGCTACGAACCAAAAGGTCGGGGGTTCGAATCCCTCCACGCGTGAATAAAAAAGAGATAACCTTTGTTATCTCTTTTTTATTATACTTATATTTTCTTGTCCGCTTTGAGTGTACTTTTTTTGTACTTTTTTGTCCAGATTGATTTGTACGGATAGATAGATTTTTTTGGTAAAGTTGGCTTTGTGTGGGAGTTTCCGGGTCGGAAAAATTAAGTTTACCCCAAAAATCAAACTGGGAAACTGGACTTTTTCTGGACTGTACGGATAGATTGAGATTTGCAGAATTTCAGTGAGATACGCACCGTTTTTAAGTTGTACGGATAATTTGATTATTTCGGAAAAGTCCAGTTCCGCAAAATTTTCTGTGTTTATCTAAAAAAAAATAAATTTGCTACACTATTATCAGAGTTATTTGTAAAAATAAACCTCAGCATCCTATAGAAGTACGAAAATATTTTGATATTTCTAATTTTACGTAAAATCACCGTAAAGACACCTGTCAACATAGTTTATTTCATAAACTGAAATTGTCTGTTTTTTGTTAAAATACCACTAATTTACAACTTTCCGGCGTCCCTTTATAACTACCTCTTTAAACATATTATTATATGGAGCATTATTGCCGAGTTTTATTATTTTTTCTAAACCAAATTTAATCGGATTTGATGTTTTTGTCGTTTCGTAGGTTTTAATTTTTGTAATATTATAATCATCCATTGTCTCAGGTACAATTACGTTATCTTTCGGGACATATCTTGTAAAAGTTATACCGCATCTAGCCCCCTCTTTAAATATATCAACTCTTAAAAGAGTGGAAAGACAGGATTTATCAATATTCTTTCGAGCTGTATTAAGTGTTTTAAACTTATCATTTTCAACAGCATATTCAGCTATCATTCTCAAAGATTTACTGTTTAGAAACTTAGCTTGAAAGGAAGGCTGTTTATAATTATTGCTTTGTATTCTCATATTTGTAATAAAAACAAACATATTTTTTTTTGCGGTTTTAATATTGGTTAAAATTAAAATACCGGACGCTCCAGTATTTCTAACACATCCTTTGTTAATTTTGATAACGGACGTTTATTAATATTAATTGTATCAGTATAATTACCCCATAGTATTAAATCAATCATACCTTTTGATTCGGGGATTGTGTTTAGGATATTTTTCAACTCATTTATATACTCATCTGTATAAATTTTATTTTTAATAAGGAGTTCTTTTACATATTCTTTTTTATATTTATACCTTTCAATAAGTTCAAACAACTTAATATGCGTTGAATACGGTTCTATTGAGGTATTCAGTTTTATTTCAAACTCATCATAACACAACAAATTCGGACTTTTTAGCCATAAAGAAAATTTCGCATTACTATCAAAATCATGAACATACGGGTTAAAACCAAAGAGTTTACTTTCCGCCCCTTTTATTGCAGAATTGCATTCATAGCAGCACGGAATCAGATTATAATAACTTATTCCAAAAAATGGAAAAACTGACATTGGATAAAAATGATCAAAGTGATGCCGTAAAATTTTATTATCAGAAGATATATTAGCGGATGTATTTTTCTCTACATCTTTAACTATGGCATCAATATAATTTAGATTGCAATAAGGACAGGCTCTTAGCCCTAAATCCAAATATAGTTCGTAACCGCATCCGCTATTTTTATCTGTCAAAGTTTTATACATATTTTTAAAAAGCTCTTTTATAGAATTAAATTCCTTGTATTTATCAGAAGATTTATTTTCATATTCTAGCTCTGCATAAAACTTTAATGATTTGAGTTTATTTACAGAATTACTTAGTATCTCAAATGACAAAAATGGCAGTTCAACCGGTTCAAAGTCTGCTTTAAAGCCGATATTATTCCAAAATTCAAGTATTACTCCGGCTGCGGAATCAAGTTTATCAGATATCTTTTTTTCATTAATAAATTTATTAAATCTTTTTATGGCTTTATCTTTATTATTTTTTGCAATTATTTTCATATGAACTTCTTATAGTATTGTACATTGAATTTAAAATTTTTTTCGTTACATTTTCCCCGATTATGTCTATAACCTGTTTACACTCTTTAAGTCCAATATCTTTATAAGTATTTGATGACATTAAATTCTCTGATTTATTATTTAATTCAGTAAGTTTTTCAATTATAGAATTTATCTTCATTTCTGCAAAATAACCTATAGTATTTTCTAAGAAAAATTGTTTTGCAAATAATGTGTGAATATTAGCTCCAAAAGTACTGTTTGTTTCTTCATACACTCTACAACAATTATCCTCGGAGCTTTTCTTTAACATGATAATATTATCAAGTGGTAAATCGGAAACAGGGATAGGAGAATGTGTTGCAATAACTATATTAACAGTATTTTGTAGAAATTTGTTGTTATTGAATATTTGTACAAGTGAATATATCATTTTTCTTTGCCATTCCGGATGCCAGCTCATATCCAGTTCATCTATGAGGTAAACATCGCGGGGATTGCAATAGAGCAAATCAGCAAAAAATTTCAATAATCTTTGTTCGCCGGTACTCATTTCTTTGAATGAATAATATTGTTTTTTATCGGATTGTTTATACAAGTTTATGTGTAAATAATGCTGGGTAAAAGTTTCCGGTAAAACATCACAAATTCTTTTAACGGCTTTGTAGTCCTTGTAATTATTTATATCAATTCCTCTCAAGTTTGTATTTTCGATAAAATCTTTTTTAAAATGCTTTTCTATGGATAGCAAATACTCCGGTTTTAATTTGTATGTATAATCGCAAAGGTCGAAGTACTCCTTTAACAAATTTATTAATGTTTTGGGATTTTGTACCAACGCTTTTTGCTTGGAGAATTCATTATTATAATAATTTTTAACATTTTCCGGAATTTTAATGTATTTATTGTATTCGAAATCAGTACTGTTTATTGTCTTTTGCAGTCTTTCCAATATCTCAATTTTATTTGGTGTTTCGTTTTTAGTGTTATCTAAAATATTATTAAATATTTCTTCAATAAGTCTCGTTTTTTTATGTTCAATCTCTCCCAGCTTATCGTTATTTTTAATATTATTTTTAAATTCATCACTAAAATGATCTTTTAAGGCTTTCTCAACATAATCCATATAGAATATAAATTCACAAATTGCACACAGGAATGTGATATCATTAAGAATTTCCTCAGGATTAAAAGCAGAAATCTTCCATATATATTTTTCTCCTTTAAAATAAACTATTTTATTTATCAGTTCAAAAAACTCACTTATAATGCTTTTACTATGTAAAACTATCGGAAAACACAGAGGAAAAACATCACTATATTCACCATTTATATATTTTCTTAATCTAAGTACAATATGATTATAACAATCTTTCAGATTTAACTCCCAGCCAAATTTGTCAAATAATATATTTTTATACTTTCCATTAAAGACTTCCAAACCGGTATAATATTTAATAGTTGAAGCTATTTCAAATGCCACTGTACTTTCATCAAATCTGTCATATACAAAATAGTTGTTTATTTGATCTTGAATTTTTGTTCTGTCATCATAAATATTTAAAAATTTGTTATAATCTTTCAGAAAATTATTTTCCATAAAAGGCTTAAATGAAAGTACACGACAAATATCTCCAACTGACATACCATTGTTTGTTTCAATTATTTGTTCTCTAATTGATATATTAGATTCAAGACTGATATTTTCTGATTTCGTATATATGTAATCATTATTAATTCTCATCACAAGGCAATACTTACCGGGATAGCTTGCAGTTTGATTTTTTAATATTTGTAGTAGCGAATCCATTATAGAACTTTTACCGCAGCCATTTTCTCCAATAATGGCCATTAGATTAATATTATCGGGAAGAATACTAAAATAATCATTTTTTTTACTAATTTCCAGATAAAGCTGATTGCCTTTGTAAGTATGTTCACATTTATGTTTAGGAGATAAATTTACAAAAGTATCTTTTAAATTTTTATAATCATCTACCCATAAACATATTAATTCCATAAATTCCTCCAATTCTTATATTGAGTTAATTAATCTCTTTTTTATTATTAAGTCTTTTTGTAAATATGGTGCAATTGGAGCAGTTATTTTATTCTTATTTTCAAAATTTAATACTATTTCTGTAGGAAATGTGGTAAAAAAATCAGTTAGATAGTAATGCCCGTTAGAGTCCAGAAACCCGGTGAATTTAATGTAACCGTCGTTACCCAAGAGAACATCTTTAATGCATTTTGCCTGTTTAATTTTATTCCTGTCTTCCTGACGAATTGTTTCTGCCGTTGTTACAAGAGTTTCCCCCGGTTTATATATTTTCCCCAATCTTTCAGTCACTCCCAATAATGTATTGACATATGATAATTTGAGTTTTGCTTGTGCAATTAAATCCCGAATTTGAGTTTTATCTTTAATAAATATTTGTTCCCCGATATAATCTTCCATATATTTCAGTTTTAATTTATTGAAAATTTCATCATAAAGCTTTCTTAAATCTTTTTCACGGAAGCCTTTAGTGCCTAAGCTGTCATCTGACGCAGCTCTCGCTAAAAAATTAAGTTTTCCTGATTCAATAAGAGGGGTAAAAGTAAATAACACATTTGCCATCCTGGATGTATAAATATTTCTGATTTTTTGAGCTCTTTCATGTTCCCCTTGCTTATCAAGGTGAACAGCTCTTGTATTTAGCATATGATAGGGGTTTACAGATAAATTAAATTGCAGTAATTTCCGAGCATTTTCAGGCTTGCTGTAATACAAGGCATATTTTACAGCGCGGGCGGCTGCTCTGCTGTCCTGCATTCCCCATCCTGCTGTATCAAAAATGTTTTTTAATTTAAAAGCTTCGTTTAACTTCTCTGATATTTCTATAAAATCATGTTCTTTACCGTTATTATCAACTAAATAAATATCAATACCATCAGCGTCGTGAAAAGATGTCATGTAGGGACTTACATTTTTACTGTTCCTGGTAATAGGAAACCCCAGTCTCTTATTTAAAAGTCGAAAACCTTCTGTAAGCGCATTAAAATCATTCCAACTCATTTTGTTAATATGATTATTATCCTCTATTATCGGCAATGAACCCCCACCGTAACAATGAGAGCAATTATTATAACACCCTCTCTTCAACGCTATTTCAATAATTGTTTGCCCGATAAAAGCAATTTCTTTCATATTAAGCCCGTTAAATACTTTGAGTCCTTCTTGAATGCCGTCAAGTTTATTTAAATCAAAGTTATAAATTTCGACTTTATTCCAATCTTTATGAGAAGCTTTAAATAATTTTAAATATTCTTTAGCTCTAAGATATTTTACAGAATACTGATTAATACCCGCCTTACCCTTAAAAACTGTACAATTTTCAGCCAGGGAAATATTACTATACCGGATTTTATTGTAGCAGGCAATATGTTTATATTCAGGGTTTATAAATTTTATTGGTGATATAAGCATACCTGTATAAAACCTTATAAAAATTTAAGTTGCTAATATTTATGGTTATTTATGTTAAAATTTTTATACGGGATACAGAATATATATGGAACAAAAATCACTTTTTGAAAACGAAATTAACCAGCCGCTTGCATCCAGATTAAGACCGAGAAATTTAGATGAATTTGTCGGTCAAGCTCATTTAATCGGGGAAGGAAAAATCCTGCGCAAACTGATAGAAAGTGATACAGTTACATCATTGATATTTTGGGGTCCGCCCGGTGTTGGTAAAACGACACTTGCGAATATTATAGCCAATAAGACAAACTCAACTTTTATTAATTTTTCGGCCGTGACAAGCGGAATTAAAGAGATAAAAGAAGTTATGGCAAAT
>CALUTN010000104.1 GCA_944323665.1 Candidatus Gastranaerophilales bacterium
CTGTCTTTTCTTCAACAGCTTTTTTAGCTGCTTCAAGAGCTTCTTTTTCTGCCTTAACCATATCATCTGTTATATTCGCTTTTGCTTTTTCAAGAATTTGTTCTTCTGTCATTCTGACTACATCACCGGCAGCTGCAGGTTTTGCACCGCCTTCAATCTTTGCTAACTGTTTTCAAGGGCTGACAGTTTTTTGGATTTTGGAACTGATAACTCCCCGGATGTTAACTGAATTTGATTTGTTGTAAATTCAACTTTCTTACAGGTCTTACTGTATAAAACCCCTTTATTGATATAGGCGCCTTCACCTCCGAGTTTTTGAATTTCTGCACTTTTTGAGCAGCCTCGGCAGCTCTTTCAGATAAAGCTGTTTTCGGAGCTTCAACCGCAACAGGCTGAGCTTTTCTAATCTTTTCAACTTCTTGTTTTATAAGCTCTTCACGTTTTGCAGTCAAAGCTTGTTCTTTTTCCTTCATTACTTTAACAAGTTCATCATCGGCAGGAAGAACTTTTGAATTTTCGTTTATATATTTCTGTAAATCCTTATCATACTTTGTACCGGCTTCATTAAAAGCTTTTCTTGCATTTTCAGCTTTAGTTTTTAAATCTTCTTCAACGCCGTCCATATTTTTAGTAAATTCATCAGCAGATTCTTTTAAAATGTCATCATACGAACTATACTTTGCAGGAGAGGTCGCCCATTTTGGTCCATACATACCTAACCCTGCACCGGCAAGACCGCCTACCAAACCGTCGCCGACATAATAACCGGTCCCGGGTTTTTGCTGTTGTTGAATGCTTAAATCTTCTGACATAATTAATTGCTCCTATAATTTCATCAAAATTTCACTCAACAAAAAAACGCTTTATATAGTTTGCTACTGTTGAACGATGTACCCCTAATTTCTTTGCCATCTGCGTTTTTGACATATTAGCAGCCAAAAATTTTCTAATTTTCTTGTCATGCTTACTTAGCTTTAAGAATTTACTTTTTCGACCTTTGGGTCGCCCTAAGACTATTCCTTCTGATTTTTTTCTGAGCAAAGCTTCTTTAGTTCTCTGGGATATCAATTTTCGCTCAATTTCTGCTGATAAACCGAAGGCAAAGGCTAAAACTTTCGACTGGATATCATCTCCCAAGCGGAACGGGTCTTTTACCGTCCATATACGGGTATCGTTATTAAGACAAAATTTTAAAATACTCATTACTTGTAGTAAATTTCTGCCCAGACGGGATATTTCGGATGTTATTACAAGGTCTCTTTTCTTTAATTTCTTCATTAATGTCCATAATTTTCTTTTTTTTAAGTCACAACCTGCTGAAATATTTTCTTCAACCCATTTATCAATTGTTATGGAATTGGCTTCTGAGAATCGCACAATTTCAATTTTTGATTATCAGTTGTTTGCTTATCTGTGCTTACACGTATGTAACCGTAATTAGTAATAAAACCTCCTTTTGTAAAGATATGTAAACAAAAATTTACAGCCTAAAATCAGTAAATATAATAGTTTTAGCGATTGTAGAGAAATTTGAATGTCTCAATGTAGCAATTTTTCAATTCTTTATACGTTAACATATATATAAAGTAAGTGGAAAAGGTACAATCTAAGTTAAGTAAATATAGGAGCGATTAATTATGTCAGAAGAAATGACTGTGCAAACGGTACAATCCCAAAGGCCTTCAGCTATGCCGTATGTGCTCGGAGGGGGTATTGTTGGAGCGGCTGCAGGGCATCCTGCGCTTGCGGGCAGATGGGGATTACAAATTCCCCGCTATGATTCTTGGGAAAAAATTCTTGAAGAAAAGAAGGATGTTTTTGACAGTCAAATTAAAAGTACTGAGAAGAATGCCGAAATTAATAAAGTCTGGCAAGATGCACAGGGTTTTGCTGAAAAAATAAATGCCGAACTAGATGAGTGTGCAAAAGCAATGAAAGAGAAACTTCCCGAAAAACTCAGGGAAGAGGAGGCCGCAAAAACTTACTTAAGAGATATTACAAGTTATGAAGCCAAAAAGAATTTTATTATTGATGAAATTGCAGCAGGTATTAAAAATGGTACAGTAGCAGAAATTCCGGAGGCTGATCGTGAAGCTGCAAAAAAACTTAATGGTACAGAGCTTATAAATAAAGCAAAAGAGATTTTTAATGCAGACGGAAGTAAATATGCAGAAAAAGCTAAAGTTGAAAAGGAAGCGGTTGAGAAATCTTATTCGGTGCTTAAAGATAAGGCTGCAGATATGAAAGTTGATTTACCGGGTAATTTGAATGATGATGTTCAAAATATTATAAAAGAATCATCAGAAAAAGTTTCTAAAATTAAAACGGAGGCAAAAGCTGTCCTGGAAGAAGGTGTTAAAAAGCTCAAAATCGGCAGTAAATGGAATATGGCTATAGGAGCCGCGATTTTAGCTATCGTTGGGCTTATGCTCAGACCAAAGGCGAAAGAATCAGTTTAAGACAGTTAAAAGAATCCGGTATTAATACCGGATTCTTTATTGAATGTTTGCAAATTGTAACCTACTTGCCATGTTTAATTTGCTTTACTATAATAAAATTGTTATTAGTGTTTAAAGGAATTACACTTAAAAGGAGAGAGTAATTATGAAAAAACAAACGTTAATCAAATCGTTGTTTGCATCGTTGCTTATGATGATTTGTGCTCCTGCTTTTGCCGGAGAAGCTTCTCTTGTAGTTCCGAATATTAAAGCAGCCAGCATTGACAGTTATAACCTGTTGGTTATAGGTTTAATTGTCTCTGTTGTAGGTGTTATTTTCGGACTTATAGAGTTCTTAAGGGTAAAAAAAGTAGATGTTCACACCGCCATGAGTGATGTTGGAAACACTATTTTTGAAACTTGCAAAACTTATCTTATTCAACAAGGTAAGTTTCTTTTGTGTTTAGAAGTATTAATCGGTCTGTGTATCGCATTCTACTTCTGGTATTTGCAAGGTATGGCTCTGAAATCGGTATTAATCATCCTGGGATGGTCTGTACTCGGTATTTTAGGTTCTTATCTGGTTGCATGGTTCGGCATCAGAATGAATACACTTGCAAACTCAAGAACTGCATTTACCGCTCTTAAAGGCAACCCTCTTGATACTATGAACATACCTTTGAAAGCCGGTATGAGTATCGGTGTTTTACTTGTATCTATTGAACTTATCATGATGCTTGTAATTCTTTTATTTGTTCCTGGTGAACTTGCAGGAGCATGCTTCATCGGTTTTGCTATAGGTGAATCTCTGGGTGCTTCTGCTCTTCGTGTTGCCGGCGGTATCTTTACAAAAATTGCTGATATCGGTTCTGACTTAATGAAAATTCAATTTGGTATCAAGGAAGATGACCCCAGAAACCCTGGTGTTATCGCCGACTGTACCGGTGACAATGCCGGTGACTCTATCGGCCCTACAGCTGACGGTTTTGAAACTTACGGTGTTACAGGTGTTGCACTTGTAAGCTTCATCCTTTTAGGTGTATTCCCTGATTATCAGGTAACTTTACTTGCATGGATTTTCACAATGAGATTCCTTATGATTGTAACATCTGTTGTTGCATACTGGATTAACGGAATTGCAGCAAGAATCTATGCTCCTATGGCTAAACACTTTGATTTTGAAGCTCCGTTAACATCTCTTGTTTGGATTACTTCAATCTTATCAATATTAATGACATTCGGAGTAAGCAACTACTTATTAAAAGACCTGCCGGGTAACTTATGGTTAGTTCTTTCAATAATCATTTCCTGCGGTACTTTAGGCGCCGCTCTTATTCCGGAAGCTACCAAGGTATTTACAAGCCCTAAAGCTAAACATACTCACGAAGTTGTTACAGCTTCAAAAGAAGGCGGAGCTTCTTTAACAATCCTTTCAGGTATTGTTTCAGGAAACTTCTCCGGATTCTGGATTGGTTCAATCGTTGTTCTTCTTATGGGATTAGCTTACTTTGCAAGCTTATACATTCCTGCTGAAACAATGATTTATCCTTCAGTATTCGCATTCGGTCTTGTTGCATTCGGCTTCCTCGGCATGGGGCCTGTTACAATCGCTGTTGACAGCTACGGTCCTGTAACCGATAACGCTCAATCAGTTTATGAATTATCTTTAATCGAAGAAATTCCTGATGTTGCAGCAAATATCGAAAAAGACTATGGTTTCAAACCTGATTTTGAAAACGCTAAAAGATATCTTGAAGAAAACGATGGTGCCGGCAACACCTTCAAAGCAACTTCAAAACCGGTTCTTATCGGTACTGCAGTTGTTGGTGCCACAACCATGATTTTCTCATTGATTCTTGTTATTAAAGAAACATTGGGTATTCAGCCTGAAATGATTCTTAACATCCTGAACCCTTATACCCTCCTAGGTTTCATTGCCGGCGGTGCAGTAATCTACTGGTTCAGCGGTGCTTCTATGCAGGCTGTTACAACAGGTGCTTATTCAGCCGTTGAATTCATTAAACATCACATTAAATTAGGTGCTGAAGATGACAAACGTGCTAATGTATCTAACTCAAAAGAAGTTGTTAAGATTTGTACTCAATACGCTCAAAAGGGTATGTATAATATCTTCATAGCTCTCTTTGCATTTGCATTGGCTCTTGCTTGCTTATCTTCACCAAACGGTACTGATTCAGCTCCTGTAGCATTCTTTGTAAGCTACTTACTTGCAATTGCCGTATTCGGTCTGTTCCAGGCTGTATTTATGGCTAACGCAGGCGGATGCTGGGATAATGCAAAGAAAATTGTTGAAGTTGATATGGCAGAAAAGGGAACTGAACTCCACGCTGCAACAGTTGTCGGCGACACAGTAGGCGACCCGTTCAAGGATACTTCTTCAGTTGCTATGAACCCGATTATTAAATTCACAACACTGTTTGGTTTATTGGCAATGGAAATCGCTATTAACCCTGATTTCCAAAGCTATGCAAAACCTGCAGGCTGGGTATTCTTAGTTCTTGCACTGGTATTCGTAATTCGTTCATTCTACGCAATGAGAATACCGGCAAAGGAGGCTGTTACAGAAAATAATGAAGGTTAGACTTCAAATCTGATAAAGCGGGGCGGGATAAAATTTCATCCCGCCCCGCTTTTATTTGTAAAAAAATTAATGAAAAATTAATATTTTACACTTTGTTTTAGCTTGATTCAGATTTTTGTTTGAATTAGGATTAATATGTTAAAAGAAATAATTTTACTAATAAGAAGGAGTGAAAATTATGGTAAAAGTAGCTATTAACGGATTCGGAAGAATCGGACGTAACACATTAAGAGCAGCTATCAGAGAAGGTATCTTCAATGAAATAGATTATGTTGCTATTAATGACCCTGGTTTAAAACCGGCAGAAGCTGCACTTCTTTTCAAACATGACTCAGTAATGGGTAAATTTGACGGAACTGTTGAAGCTTATGAAGAAGGTATTATTGTAAACGGCAAAAAGATTAAATTCTTTGCAGAAAAAGACCCTGCTCAATTACCTTGGAAAGATTTAGGTGTTGAAGTTGTTGTTGAATCAACAGGTTTCTTCACTGATGCTGAAAAAGCTAAAGCTCACATTACAGCCGGTGCTAAGAAAGTTATTATCTCAGCTCCTGCTACAAACGAAGATATTACAATTGTTTTAGGCGTAAACGATAAAGAATACGATCCTGCTAAACACAATGTAATTTCTATGGCATCTTGCACAACTAACTGCTTAGCTCCTGTAGCTAAAGTTATCGATGAAAAATTCGGTATTGTTAAAGGTTTGATGACAACTGTTCACTCATATACAGGTGACCAGAGAATCTTAGACGCAGGTCACAAAGACCCACGTCGTGCCAGAGCCGGTGCTCTTAACATCGTTCCTACAAAAA
>CALUTN010000105.1 GCA_944323665.1 Candidatus Gastranaerophilales bacterium
CGACGAAATTGAAAAAATAGTAAAAATAGGCCCCCTGACGGGCGAAATTTTAGAAGATACAAAAAAAACGGTTATTTATCCTGCTGTCCACTATATAGCTTATGATGAAAATGAAGACGAAACAATCTCAATGATAAGACAGGAACTCAAAAACAGAGTTGCGGAACTTGAGAGTGAAAACAAAATTCTTGAATCACAAAGGCTCCAGCAACGGGTTAAATATGATATTGAAATGATAAAAGAAATGGGTTACTGTTCCGGTATAGAAAACTATTCAAGAATTATTGAACGCCGTCCGCCCGGTTCGCCTCCTGCAACCCTTTTGGATTATTTTAGAGGAGATTTTCTGACTGTCATTGATGAATCTCATGTAACTATTCCGCAGCTTAACGGAATGTACCACGGCGATGCTTCCAGAAAGAAAACTCTTATTGACTACGGATTCAGACTTCCTTGCGCTAAAGATAACAGACCGCTCAAGAGCAAAGAATTTTTTTCCAAAGTACATCAAAAAATTTATATTTCAGCAACACCCGGAGATTTCGAAAAACAAACCTCCCGGCAGCTTGTTGAACAAATTATCCGCCCTACAGGGCTTGTTGACCCGAAAATATCCGTTCGCCCTATAGAAACACAAATCCCTGATTTGAAAAAAGAAATTCAAAAACGGGCTGAAAAAAATGAAAGAGTCCTTATTACAACGCTTACAAAACGTATGGCGGAAGATTTGACAGACTACTTCTTACAAGATGGCATAAGAGTACGATATCTGCATAGCGGAATTAAGTCTATTGAAAGAGTTGAAATCCTGCGAGACCTCAGACTCGGAGAATTTGACGTATTAATTGGCGTAAACCTGCTAAGAGAGGGGCTTGATATTCCGGAAGTTTCTCTTGTTGCCATAATGGATGCCGATAAAGAAGGTTTTTTAAGGTCAGATACAAGTTTGATTCAGACAATCGGGCGTGCAGCACGTAATTCTTGCGGTGAAGTTATTATGTACGCTGATAAAATTACCGATTCTATGAAGCGGGCGATTGATGAAACAAACCGCAGACGCGAAATTCAGCTTGAACACAATAAAAAATACGGAATTATTCCTCAAACTATTAAAAAACCCATAGAAAATAACCTGCTCTCTTTAGTCGAAAGTTACAGAAACCTGGAAGATATTGTTGCGGAAGAAATGGTTGAACTCGGAATTGAAAAGAAAGATTTGCCGAAACTTATTACCAAACTCGAAAAAGATATGCATAAAGCTGCTAAAATTCTTGATTTTGAGCGCGCCGCTCAAATCCGGGATCAACTCAAAAAACTGCGTTCCATGGCAGAAGGAAAGGGCAAATAAAGAGAGAAAGAAAAAACTTACAGTTACAAGATTATATTAGTATAACTTTTTATCTTTATTTTTATTAATATTTGTAAACATGCTCTTTCATGAAAACAATTTTTTATGTATGCTTTGAGTGTATGGAAATAGGAGGAATAGCATGCCAAAGTTTAATTTAATGTCTTACATTCTCCCTCCGGAAGACAAACTGTTTTTTGCATATTTTCAAGAAATAGCGGAAGTATGTCAAAAGTCAGCAAGGTTGTATGATGAGATTGTTAAAAATAACCTTACGGAAGAGTATAAAGAGATTGCTTTAAAGTACAAAAAAAAGGGTAAAATTTTTTACAGAGCTATATTAAAGCAGTTAAATAAAAGTTTTATTACCCCTATTGAACGAGAAGATATCCAAACTATAGCGGTACAACTGCATAAAATTAATAAAAAGACAATTAAAGCCTGTTTAAATTTCGCGGTATACAATTTAAAATACACTACCAAAGAAATGGAAGAACAGGCTTTAACATTAATTGAAGCCACAGATAAAATGTGTGAAATGGTTAAGAAATTCAAAAAAGTTTCTAACGTTGAAGAAATGACCGCATTCAATATTGAAATGAAAGACATTGAAACACATGGTGATGAGATTTTAAGAAGAGCAACTGCTAACCTTTATTCAGGTAAATATGAAGCACTTGAAGTATTAAAATTCAAAGATATTTATAAAGAAGTAGAAAACGCACTTGATAAATGCTATCTCGTAACAGATACGATTTTAAATGTTGTATTAAAACAATCATAAGGACTATATGACAATAACAATTTTACTTTTAATAGCCGTAATTATTATAGCTCTAATATTTGAGTTTATAAATGGTTTTCATGACTGTGCAAATGCCATTGCAACAGTTGTATCCACAAAAGTTCTTTCTCCCAAACAAGCTGTGCTTTTTGGCGCAACTGTTGAATTTTTGGGAGCTTTAACAGGAACACACGTTGCAAAAACAATCGGAGCCGGCATAGTTAATTCTGAAATGATAACTTTAACGGTTATATTTTGTGCTCTGCTTGCAGCAGTTTTATGGAATCTTCTGACCTGGTGGCTTGGACTTCCGTCAAGTTCATCACATGCGCTTATCGGAGGACTCTTGGGGGCTACAATTGTTAAAGCAGGTGTAAGTGCGGTGCATGTTCATACTTTCATTGATAAAGTTTTAATCCCGATGTTTACTTCTCCGATTTTGGGTTTTATAGCAGGATTTACTCTGACGCTTATTCTTTTCTGGACTATTTTGCTATTAAAAGCTCATCCTTATACGGTTAACAAACGATTCAGAAAATTCCAGCTTTTATCATCAGGGCTTATGGCATTGAGCCATGGCTCAAATGATGCACAGAAAACTATGGGGGTCATTACTCTTGCTTTGTTAGCTTGCGGAGTTTTACAAAAAGGGCCTGCCGGAGAATTTGAAATTCCTATATATGTAATTATTGTTTGTGCATTTATGATGGCGGCAGGAACTATGAACGGCGGATGGAAGATTATCAAAACAATGGGGCACAAGATTATTAAACTGAAACCGATTCACGGATTCGCCGCAGAAACATCTTCCGCTGTTTTAATCTTTACAGCTTCGCATTTTGGAATCCCCTTAAGTACAACTCACGTTATTTCTACAGCTATTATGGGCGTAGGTTCAACTATGCATGCCCATGCCGTCAAATGGAAAATCGTGGGAAATATCGTTACGGCCTGGGTTTTAACAATTCCGGCTTGCATGCTATTGTCATCAGCTATTTATTATCTGATTTATAAAATTGTCGGATAAAAATTATAACCCCATTTTCTAAATTATATCCGCCATTGTAAAAAGATAACTCTTTCAGGTAATGTAATATATATATGATTTTCTTATATTTTTTATATGACAACTCCGGTAAATGAACTCTTAATTGCAGATTGCGGTTCAAGTATACTTCATTATGATAAATGGGCAGAAAATCATGCATACAAAGGAATAGGCAATGCTCAAAATAAAAAATGGTTATCCAATATTCTGCCTGTTGAACTTTTAACAAGAAGTCTTAAAAAAACCGTTGACTCAATTTCAACCCTCAGTGAAAGCGGCGAATTTTTCAGGGAATTTCCGGATAATATAAAAACACCTGAATATGGTGATAATTGGGGAAGATTTGCTAATTATATTGAAATTAATAACAGAGCAATATCAAGGATGCAAGGGAACAAATGTTCAGACGGTATTATAAGTTCAATAAAACTTCTGCCTGCAATTCCGCCTTCGTCCAAAAGCTGGGCAAACTGTATTATTCTGTCACAAATCTTTCCCAATATTTATGGTGACGGCTATAATAAGGCTCCCTGGGAAGAAAACTCTGTTTACGGAATAAAATTAAATGCAGGCTATAGTGAAAATATTATTTCAAATAAGCTTAAAATATCTCCGGAAATTCAACTCAAAGCATTTAATGATTTAGCCCATTTCAGAGGAATAAAAACAGGATTCAGAATTGTTATATCTGAAGATCAGCTCAAAATTACTCGTCCTGACAAGGGAGATGAAAACTTTAGATGGCATAACAAAGAGCATGAAGAAATATTTATAACAGAATGTGCAAAACTTATTAACCTTGGATTCGAATCAATATTTTTCGATTCTGCAAAACACATAGGCGGTTATGATTGTGCAAACTATACAGGAGTAGGAGCACTTCCTGAATATCCGCAGATGCAATATCTTCTAAATGAAATACGCTCCCGCACAGGAAAAACTACACTCAGTTTTGTAGGTGAAAAGAGTTCTGAAGACTTTGAACGCTATCGCAAAATGGGGCTGACAGCAGGTACAGCATTTGTTCCGGTCGATGACTTTAATACGGTTAAAGAATGGTCAGACAGACTTAAATATTCAAGAGACTATGCGCCGGGAATAGAAGTTTCCAATGACAATGACACCGGAGGCAGAAGTTATGAAGAACGATTAGCAAGACTGCGCTCTTGTTTTTTTGCTTTCACTTATCCGTCCGATAAACTCCCCAGTTTTATGCAAATGGAAGATTTATTCCCGCTGCGGTATGATACAAATACCCATCATTTAATGATGTACAACCCATCTTACTCAATTGATGGTTCACCTGAAAGTCACTGGGAAAATCTGTTTACAAAAGAAGACGGCAGGCATTACAACAGTCAAGCGGGTGAAATATTTGCCTATGCTCTGAATTTTTAAATAAAAGAATTCTTGTTCCTTTGTCGTATAATCCTTATATATTGTCTTATTGTCTATTGATTTATGATTTACAATAAGGTTAAATATTTTAAAAAGAAAGGAGTTTAAATATGTCAAATGAAGAAAAAAAGGGGGGCTGGCTTAGAGTTCTGGGTATTATTACCCTTACTTTTTTGATTGCATTCCTTGCATTTTTTGCAGCACTGGAATTTTCACTTCACAGAATGATGGATCCGGTATATCAATCCAAAAGGATTGAAAGAATTATGAGAAATGAACAGAAAAAATTTGAACGGTTTGAAAAAAATATGATGGAAAATCCGTTTGAACCGCAAAAAACTGCTCCGATGCTCGTCAGCCTTGTTAAAGAAAATAATCAATATAAAATTATTGTTAATCTAAAACCACTCGGCGGAGATGATAAAAACATAAAAGTTAATCTTGAAAATCAGGTTATATCTGTTTATGGCGATATTGAAAAAAAAGAACACAAAAGCGAAGAAATTATGAGCTTCGCGCAATCTTATTATCTGGATGAAAAACTTATTTCAGATAAAATAACAAAAGAAAAAATCGGAGATAAATATATTATAACTATTCCGTTTGAAGAATAACAAATTTGTACGAACTAAAAGTAAACGATGGCGGCGGGCTAAAGCCCGCCGCCATCGTTATAAAGAATTTATGATTTTCTCAATTATTCTTTTGTATATTCCGCATCAATTACATCATCATCTTTCTTATCTGATGATTCGTTGCTGCTGCTTCCCTGGCTGTTAGCGTCTCCGCCTTCTTTTTGCACAGCTTCGTAAGCTTTTTGTGAAATAGCAAACATTGTTTGCTGTAATTCTTCTGATAATTTTTTCAAATCATCTACAGATTTATTTTCATCCAAAGCTTTTTGAAGAGCTTCTCTGTGTTCTGTTAATTTTTTAACATCATCTTCAGATATCTTGCCTTCAAAGTCTTTTACTATTCTTTCAGAAGATGCGATTAAAGAGTTGGCATTGTTTTTAACTTCTGCTTCTTCTTTTTTCTTCTTATCTTCTGCAGCGTTAGCTTCTGCTTCTTTAACCATCTTATCTATATCTTGTTCAGAAAGGTTAGAAGAGTTTGTAATAGTAATTTTTTGTTCTTTATTTGTTGCTTTATCTTTAGCAGAAACATTAACAATACCGTTTGCGTCGATATCAAATGTAACTTCGATTTGCGGGATACCTCTCATAGCAGGTGCAATACCTTCAAGTCTGAACATACCTAAAGATT
>CALUTN010000106.1 GCA_944323665.1 Candidatus Gastranaerophilales bacterium
GATATCAACTACTATACTCAGCAGTCAATTTATTGGAATGCTAAGTATGAGGCTAACAGTGCAAAACTTGAAGAACAAGTTAAGTACGAAGAAAAATGGGAAAACGCATTTGATTCAGCTATTGATAATACAAAAGATTTAAATGCCGGCGGCATAACTGTTAAAGAAGGTAATCAAAACGAACAAATCGCAGACGCTTATGCCCACGCTAAAGTAAAAAAATATGATGAGGAGCTTTCTCTTGAGCTGGCTGACCTTGACATGGAATACGACACAATGAAAACTATGTACGATACAATGCTTGAGGAACTGAGGGCACAGCAAGAATCCGAAAAGACTGCAACTTCTACAGCAGCACAGGATACCGGCTTATTACAATCATAGGATTAGCAGTAAATGATGTCACCATCATTTACCAGGTTAATAAACCTTTGAGGCATTGTACATTAAAGAAGCTATGGTCATCGGACCAACTCCGCCGGGAACCGGTGATATATAACCGGCAGACTTTGAAACTAAATCAAAATCTACATCCCCCGTAAGTCGACCGTTAGAATCTCTATAAATTCCGACATCGACAATAACAGAATTTTTCTTATCCATCTTACATCTTACAACTTTTTTTCCAACCGCAGATATAACTATATCAGCGGTTTTTATTTTGCACTCAAGGTCTTTGGAATATGAATGACACATGGTAACGGTTGCATTCCTTTTCAAAAGCATCTGAGCCATAGGCTTGCCCACAATATTTGAGCGTCCGATTACAACGGCATCAGCCCCCTCTATTGGGATATTATACTCATCCAGCAGCATAATTATACCCTGAGGTGTAGCCGGATAGAAGTAGGGTTCCAGCCCTATAGCAAGTTTGCCCACATTTTCCGGTGTAAAGCCGTCAACATCCTTCTTTGGAGAAATCGCCATTGTAACTTTATTTTTATCAATATGTTTAGGAAGCGGCAATTGTACAAGGATTCCTGTAACATCCTTGTCATTATTTAAGTCATCTATTCTTTTTAATAAATCTTGTTCGGTTATTGAATCAGGCAATTCAACAATTGTAGATTTAATCCCCACCTTTTCTGCCGCAACTCGTTTATTCTTCACATAAATTTTGCTTGAAGTATCATCTCCTACTAGAATTACAACAAGATGAGGCTGTCTGTTCAGTTTTTGGACCTTTATTCGAACTCTTTCCAAAACTTTTTCTGATAAAGCTTTACCATCTAAAATCATCTGTTGTTCTCCTGTGGTAAATTCAATCTGAAATACAAATGATTGACAGCCTCTTTTACGATATTTGAATCTCTGCTTTCCGAACCGCGTGCCAGTTCTGAGTCATAAGGAATTGAGCCTAATATCTCCATATCAGATTCTTTAATAGAATTATAAACATCTGTCATATCTCTATTCTCGGCTTTATTAATCAGAACTCCCAACTGACCGCCGGCGGCGTACTTAGCAGAATATTCATCAATACGTTTAGCCAAATTTATTGATTCAATAGTCGGATTTGCAATAACCAGTGTTAAATCTATATCCACATCTACCAGCTGATTAAGGTATTTAAGGTCAAATTCGCAGTCGAATATTACAAAGTCATATCTTTCAATAAGTTTCTGCAGGGCAGTATTAATCTGTCCTGTTATAGGGCACCTGCAATCTTTTGAACCTACAAGCCAAGAAACAATTATATCAACATTTTCTTCTAAAGAAACAATAATATCTTCCATAGCCCATTCAACATATTCCTGTTTTGTCATGTGCTGCGGGATGCCTGTTCTATATTCGTGTTTTCCGCTTCTTATTCCATAAATAGTATTTCTTATATCCAAGCCAAAAGTATGCCCTAATTCACCGGTCAAATCATTATCAAATAACAAAATAGATTTTTCAGGAAAATGTTCTTTTATTACTGACAATAGAGCTTTTGTAATTGTAGTTTTACCGCTTCCGCTTTTACCTGTTACAGCTATTTTAATAGTCAAAATAATACCTCTTTTTGTTTATTTTACCATAAACCTAACTTATTCAACATTTTGCATAAAATGTTGTATTAAATTATAGATACACACTGCGGGCGTGTGACGAAGTCACCATAGCCCGCAAAAGAGTGCAGGCTTTGCCTGCAACAGCCATTTAGTTTATGCCCGTAAGGGCATTGAAAACAACACCTTTTTTCTCTTTCTTTGTGTGGGTTTCTTTCTCTTTTGATGTTTAAAAGAGAAAGAAATCCACGAATAAAAAATTAAACAAATATAATACAACATTTTATGCAAAATGTTGTATAATAAAAATCTTTATAAAAAAAACGGCGCCGGTTAAAACCAGCGCCGTCAATATTCTCTCTTAATTATTCCTTATCTGATTTCTCATCTTTTACGAGCAAATCAGGTGCACCAAACATACCCTCAATTTCTTCAAGGATAGCAGATGGTTTTCTTGCCTGATTTCTTTGAGCAGCTCTCTTTTGAGCCTCTCTATCACGTTCTTCACTTGCAAAAGATAAGTGATGGAAACCGGTACCGGCAGGTATAAGACGTCCGATAATAACGTTTTCTTTCAAACCTCTTAACAAGTCTTTCTTGCCTTCTACCGCAGCCTCAGTAAGAATTCTTGTAGTTTCTTGGAATGAAGCAGCTGAAATAAAGCTTTCAGTGTTCAAAGAAGCTTTTGTAATACCTAACAGCATATATTCACAAGTTGCTTCCTGCCCGCCGTTCTCTTTTACAGCTTTATTTTCATTTTCAAATGTCTGCAATTCAATCAACTCACCAGGCAGTAAATTTGTGTCACCTGGATCAACTACACGAACCTTCTTAGTCATCTGCCGTACAATAATCTCAATGTGCTTGTCAGCAATTTCTACACCTTGAGAGCGATATACACGTTGTACTTCATCTACTAAGTACTGTTGAGCGATTTCCGGACCGCATAATCTTACAACATCATGCGGATTTAGAGGACCGCTTGTCAACGGCTGTCCTTTTGTAATTTTTTGTTTATTCTGCACTACAATACTTGCGTCTATTGCAAATTTGATTTCAGTTTTTGTACCCTCATCTGATACTAAGAAGAGTCGTGGAACATCATCCTCAATTACAATTTCAGCAGTACCGTCATACTCTGCTAAAATAGCACAGTCTTTAGGTTTTCTGGCTTCCAAAAGTTCTTCAACTCTCGGCAAACCTTGAACGATATCGCCGGTCTTTTCTCTTTCAAATACAAGAGTTGCAAGCATATCGCCTCTAAGAACCAGAGAGCCTTCCTCTACTTGAAGCATTGTACCGGGGCTAATTAAGTAAGGACGTCCATTTCTTATAGTAACTGATTTTGAAGATACATCAACAATCATACCTGAAACAGTTGAGGTCTCACCGGAAGATGCTACTTCAGAATCAAGTTTGATGAAATCACCCTTCTTGACTGATGGTTTTGATTTTGTTTCAATAACAGTCTCATAATTTGCACAATTAATCAACAGTCTTCTTGACTCTGATACATCGCCCTTGATAGAAGCGACACCGTCATTGATTGCTAAAACTTCTGTTTTTGCAACAGGTGTTTTAGGTTCAATTACTTGACCGTTTTCAACCAGAAGAGCTGTCTGTAATGAGCTGTTCATCTTAGAATTACCTTCTAATTCACGACGTACAATTAAAGTTTCAAGAACAACAATCTTAAGTTCACCCTTGTTATCTAATTCAACAAGACCTTTAAGATGTGATAAATAACCTTGCATTTGAAGAACAAGGCTTGTTCTTGTTAAAGTAGCGCCATCAAGGTTCCTGACTCTTGCACCATCCTTATATTGTAATTGAGTAACCGGAACTATATTTATAAGTTCGTCTGTTGTATCAAATTTTATAGATACTTCCTTAGGCTCAATATACATAGGCTGTACAGGTCTTACAAGAATTTGAATAGGCTTATCTTCCAAAGAATCTTCATCCATAGATAATGTTGTATCAATCTCTTCATCAAGATCATCAATTTCTAAATCATCAAATTCCATTTCCATAACAGTTACGATAGAAGTTTCTTTTGCTTTTATGCCTTTTGCAATTGTTGTACCAGCCTCTACAACGGAACCTTCTTCTACCTTAAGCTCAGATATACTTGATAATGTATGAACTTCACCAGGTCTTATTGTAACTTCGTGTATAACTTCGTTGAATTCTTTAAATTCAACAACACCATCAATGTGGCAATATACATCTTTTACAACTTCTGTTCCGGCTGTAACAAAAGTACCATTTTCAACCATTTTAAGATTTGCATCTTTGTTTACTTGGTGCACTTCTTCCGGAACAAACACAATATTACCAGGTTTTGTTACAATCTGATTATCGTCTACTTCTACATCAATATAACGTATTTCACCGGAAGAAGTTACTGCACACTCATCATCAATAAGTTCTGCAATAATCATTCCGTTTTCAACCGTTGTATCAACAGGAGCTTTTACTATATATTTTTCACCTGTTTTCTTAACAGTCCATAATTGTTCCTTCTTAGTTTGTTCAAATGCAGCATTTGAAGGCATAAGAGATGCAATTACAATTGTAATTTCTTTACCATGAACTATTTTATTTATTTTATTCTTGCCTGATTTGATAACTTCAATTTCCAAATCATCAGCGTATCTTACTTCACCGCCATGCTCAGAAATCATAAGTGTTTCAGCGAGTTTATCACCTGCTTTAACCTTTTGCTCATCAGAAACAAGCACTTTTGAACCGCCAGGAAGATTATATACATCACCGCCTATAATCCAAACGATACCGTTTTTATTTGCAGTTCTTGAGATATTTCCTTGTCTGTCTTTCTTTTCATCAGCAACAAAGTCTTCAAACAAGACAATACCGGACATATCTGAATTAATATCTTTTGTAGCTTTTTCAGTCAAACGTCCAGAATCAGTTGCAGAAGGTTTAAATTCAGCAAGCTTATAATCTTTCTCAACTTTTTGCCCGTCTTCAAAAAATATCGTTGCACCGGCTGGTATATGATATTTTTCAGCTTTCTTCCCGTTTGATACTTCAATATCAGCTTCATAAATTGAAACTTTTACAATATCACCGTGACGGGTTCTGAGTTCTCTAGTTTTTATATTTGATGAAACAGTACCTGCAGTGTTAGAACGGATTTCTCTGGTAGCTTCTTTAACACCTACAGCACCACCGGTGTGGAAGGTTCTCATTGTTAACTGTGTACCAGGTTCGCCGATTGACTGTGCGGCAATAATACCAATTGCTTCACCAACGTCAACGAGTTTCTGAGTTGTAAGAGCCCATCCGTAACATTTTTGGCAAACACCGTATTCTAATCCGCAAGTCAAACCTGAACGAACTTTAAGTTCACTGAGGTTAAGATGTGAAATCTTTTTGATATCACCTCTGTCCATTGTCTTATTTTTAGGTACCAGAAGAGTTTTACCGTCAGTGTCAAATATATCCTGAGCTACTGTTCTGCCTAAAAGTCTGTCAATTAACGGAACAATAACAGTATCACCATCACAAATAGGTTTCATATTAATATACTTATCAGTTCCGCAATCTTCTGCACGAATGATAACATCTTGAGCAACATCAACAAGACGTCTGGTCAAGTAACCTGAGTCTGCTGTTTTTAACGCTGTATCTACAAGCCCTTTACGTGCACCGTATGAAGAAATGATATATTCAGTTACAGACAAACCTTCTTTGAAGTTTGAAGTGATAGGCATGTCAACGATTTGTCCCTGTGCGTCTGCCATCAAGCCTCTCATACCTACTAACTGTGATACCTGTGACAAGTTACCTCTCGCACCGGAGA
>CALUTN010000107.1 GCA_944323665.1 Candidatus Gastranaerophilales bacterium
AAGAGAACAATTGGCGCTCTTACGAACAGAATTACAAATGAGATAGAAGAGATGCTCAAAGAAACGCACGACATCTTTTATCACAAAGAACTTAACGAAAAACTCCAGCACGACAGAATTGACATAACCCTCAGCGGTAAATATATTCCTGAAGGGAAAGTTCATCCGATAACGGCTACAACCAATGAAATTGTCACTATTTTCCAAAACTTAGGGTTTTCTGTTGTAGCGCCAGAGCTTTCACCGGAAGTCGAAACTGAGTACTATAACTTTGATATGCTGAACGTCCCGCATGACCATCCTGCGAGAGATGTTCAAGATACCTTTTATATCAAAAATATGCCAAATGCCGTACTAAGAAGCCAAACTTCCGGGGCACAAATTCATGTTATGGAGAATCAAAAACCTCCTATTAAAGTAGTTGCGCCCGGTCGTGTATATAGAAATGAAAATGTCAACTCCAGAAAAAACAACTTTTTCCATCAAATTGAAGGTCTTTATGTGGATAAGGGAATTACATTTGGAGATTTAAAAGGTGTTTTAAATGAATTTATAAGACTTTATTTCGGGGCATCAAGACCCACAAGGTTCAGAAGCAGCTTTTTCCCGTTCACAGAACCGTCAGCGGAAGTAGATGTTCAATGTATTATGTGCCAGGGTAAAGGCTGCCGTACTTGCAGCGGCACCGGATGGCTTGAAATCTTAGGCGCAGGAATGGTTGATGTTAATGTATTGAAAGGTGTGGGCATTGACCCGGAAATCTACTCCGGTTTTGCATTCGGAATGGGGATTGAAAGACTTTCGATGCTCAAATATGCCATTGATGATATCAGACTGTTCTTCAATAATGACAAGAGATTTTTAGAGCAGTTTTAGTCTTTTTTAAATAAAACTTTTTCCAATTCCTGCGCGGTTTTTGTCTTTGCAAGACCGCCTAAAGAAGTCTCTTTTAAAAGAGGGGACATTAGCTCACCTGTTCTTTTTAAGACATCAACGACTTCATCAATCGGGATTTTGCTTTCAACACCGCATAGCGCCAATTCAGCAGCAGTAACCGCGTGAACGGCTAAAAATGCATTCCTCTTAATACAAGGAACCTCAACAAGTCCGCAGACAGGGTCGCAAGTCAATCCTAAAATGTTTTTCATTGCAAGGGCTGACGATTGGAGTATTTCATCAGTATTTCCGCCGAGCATTTCAACTAAAGCTCCGGCTGCCATAGCAGAGGCAACTCCGCATTCAGCTTGACATCCGGCAACAGCTCCGGCTAAACGAACTTTATTTGAAACAACTAAACCTATTTCGCCCGCAGTCAGCAGCGCATCAATCAGCTTGGATTCAGGAATATTTCTTTCTTCCGCCACTGCGACTATAACCGCAGGAACTATTCCGCACGAACCGGCGGTAGGGCAAGCAACAATCCTTCCCATTCTCAAGTTTTCTTCTGCGGTTGCAAGAGCGAAGGCTGTTATTTTCTCAAAAACTTTTCCAAATAAAGCTTCACTATTTCTATAACGTTTTTTTAGTTTTGCACAGTCATCGCCGCTCCAGCCGGAGATTGCTTTCTCTGTTGATTTAAGTCCGTTTTTTATCGCAGCTCTCATTGCGGTTAAATCTTCCAGAACTTTAAGCCGTACTACGTCAATATCTGTTTCTGAAAGTTCGGCTTCCTCTTCCTGTGCTATTACATAAATTGGTTTATTCTCTGTTGAACTCTTATTTCTCAAATTTTCAAACGATAAAATTGCCATTATTTTAATTTCCTAACATTTGTGACAAAGAAAACATCTTTAAAGGATTTAATGTATTCCACAATATCATCTCCGGCCGGAATATCCAGTTCAATACACATTGAGGCGATACCCCCTTTTGAATCTCGTCCGCACTGGAGTGTTGCAATATTAATATTTTGTTTTTGTATAATATCAGCAACTTCGGAGAGCATACCGGGCCTATCCTTATACATTAAAAGCAGAGCATCATAATTTCCTCTAATATTTACAGTAAAACCGTTAATATTAGTGATTCTGATTTCTCCTGCACCGACGGAATCTCCTGAAATTTTCATCCTGTCGTCAATAATAATGTCAACTGAATTAGGATAGCGGGAAATGTCTTGAACATACTCATAAGAATAATCTATATCCTGAACGATATTAAAAATATCTTTTATAAGAGAATCATCGACCATATACCCGAGCAATCCTGCAAGCAGACCTTTATCTGTCCCATGACCGAAACCTGTTGTTGCAAAAGAATTATATAATATAAACTTTACCTTTGAAAAGGTGTTTTTATAAATATTACGAGCCATAAGTCCCAACCGGACGGCACCGGCTGTATGTGAGCTTGAGGGTCCTACCATTATAGGGGAAATGACTGAAAAAATTGACTTTTGTTCCATTTTGGTTAAATACTCTCCTACCCCTCTTCAGCATTAATATAATTGTTCATTATTTTACAAAGAGTGTTTTGCCAGTCATGATTTTTTTCCAAGAAGAAGTCTGCACCGCGCATTTTACACTGCTGTTCAATTTCTTTACGAGGAGATGCTGTTATAACTCCGATAACAGTTTGAGAATCGTATGTTGCGGACATTTTTTTTAGTTCGGTCAGCAGAATAAAACCTTCTCTTTCCGTGGGAATAAATAAGTCCATAACTACGTAGCCGTATCGCCGTTTTTTAAATTTATTAACGGCGTCATAGATTTCCTGCGAACAATCAATATCGCATTCAAATTGTGAAAGGAGAACTTTTAACTGATAAGTTATAACACCAAGATCATCTACAACAAGTATGGCGGGTTTGTCAGTCTTGGATACGGGAGGTTCTTCTTCCTTAATAATTTTTGAAGATACAACTTTCTTAGAATTCTTATTCAATTCTTTAAATGTATCTACAATGCTTACCAGTTGTTTTTTTAAATCAGCCAATTCAACATCTTTGGGAACTTGCGAATTTGTTATATTATAAAACAACTCCAAAAACTCATTATCAAGATCAATTAAAGGCATAAAATCTCCTGAATATTATTAATATTTGTAAAAAAATTATAGCATAGGAATCAAAAAAAAGTAAGTAATTTTCTTTATATTAGTAAGGAAAAGTAAAAGGAAAATCTATGTTCAGTAAAGAGTTTATGAATTATTTAAATGAAAAAGAAGAAAAGAAAGTGCAAACACCAGCATCTCCGGATAATAGTCCGGTAACACGGCCTCTTTTTTACATTATATTGAAATATAATACGAGTCCTAGAAGAGCATAAAATTACTTTGTTTAACTTATTTTTGTTTTAAAAATTTTACTGTATAATTATCTTATGAAGAGAATTGTACTATTACTGTCGTTAATATTGCTGTCAATATCACCTGTTTATGCCCGGGAGATGCCTTCTTTATTTAGTTTGCAACTGTTTAAGCCAAATGAGGTAAAAGAAGTAAAGAAAGTTTTAGAATCTCAGGTTGAATATGCTAATAAGACTGATTTTAATAATTTCATTTCAACCTACGATAAAAGATATATAAATGCTGACGGGTTTAATCTTGAGTCTTATGCAAATCTTGTAAAAGAGACTTGGAGTACTTTTAATAAAATAGAATATGATATAAATATAAAAAATGTAGCTGTATGTGACGATAAAGCAATTGCTGAGATTACGGAAACATCCTATGCAGAGATTCCCGTAAATGAAAATCTAAGCGGCGAATTAAACAGCATAGCAAACAGTGTTTATTATCTTCAAAAAACAAAAAACGGATGGAAAGTAATTTCGGATTTGGTTTTGGATGAGACTACAACTATGCTCTACGGTGAGGCAAAAAATTTAGAAATAAAACTAACGGTGCCAAGGCAAATTATGGCTGATACCGAATATACGGCATCTCTTGAATTTACTCCTCCTTCTGAAACTATTGCAATTGCGTCAATAACGAGTGAAAAAGTTGAATATCCGCAAAAACAGGTAAAAGAAGTTTTTAGGAAAATGCCTGAGGACAATATTTTGGAACGGATTTTTCGCTCCAATACCGATAACGTAAATGAGTACATTATTGCATCCATAGGTCTTACCAGGGCTGATGTTAAAGATATGAATATAAGACTGAGTTTAACTGGTTTCGGATATAAAATTAAAAGAGTTAATATTATTCCTCAAAATAAATACATAACGGCGAAAGAAGAACCAGCCAATGAGCAAAACCAATAAAATTTTATACTTATTAATTTCAACTATTTTCTTTATTATTTTTGATATATTTTTTTCCGGTCTTATAATTGACAAGATACGATTTACTATGCCGACAAATCCGCTTTTCGACTTAATATACGCTCAGAATACGGGGGCAGCGTTTAGTATTCTTGAAAATTCACGATTCTTTTTAATTAGTTTTTCTGTTTTTGCCATAGTTTGTATTTTATTTTATGGATTTAAGAATATTCACAGATACTCTGTATTTACGATATACTGGATTTCTATGCTGCTTGCAGGCATTTTCTGCAACCTTTATGAAAGAATTGAATTTGGATATGTGAGGGACTTTTTTAAACTAAACTTTGTAAATTTTCCGGTGTTTAATATTTCAGACATTTTTATAAACGTCAGTGTTTTTGCTATAGTTATAATTATTATAAAGAATAATTATATTATTAAAAAGCAATGATACTTATTACAGATGAACTTACGGAAGGTACAAGAATAGATTTATATTTGGCAGAAGTAATGCCGGCTTTTTCGCGCTCGAAAATTCAAACTTTAATTAAAAGCGGGAAAATTCTTGTCAATAACATAGCAAGAAAACCGTCTTATACTCTAAGAACAGGTGATGTTATAAAATTAGATTCCGCCGCAGAGATTGCAAGAATTGAGCCTGAAAATATTCCGCTTGAAATAGTATGGGAAGATGAAAACATGGCAGTAATCAATAAACCATCTGGCATGCTTACCCATCCGACCGGACGGGAGACATCAGGAACGCTGGTGAATGCTCTTTTATACAAATATGGAGAGAAGCTTTCCGATATAAACGGTGAATTCCGGCGCGGAATAGTTCACAGACTGGACAGAAATACTTCCGGTCTGATTATGATAGCAAAGAATAATAAAACTCATGAATATTTAGCAGAGCAGATTAAAGAAAGAAAATTTTCTAAAAAATATATTGCAGTTGTGCGAGGGGTAATAGAGCAAGACGAATTTATAATTAATTCTTCTATAGGAAGAAATCCGAGACAGCCCCAGAAGATGGAAATAAATAAAGATGGCAAAGAAAGTTTTACGGCAGTAAAAGTTCTTGAGCGCTTCAACGAGGCGACTTTGCTTGAACTGGAATTGATAACAGGCAGGACACACCAGATAAGAGTTCATCTTGCTTCAATCGGACATCCGGTTTATAACGATACTCTGTACGGTTTTGGGAAGGTTAAAATAAAAACAGAGGAACAGGTTTTGGAATCATATAAACTGGAATTTACCAGACCGTTCAGTGATGAGATTATAAGTCTTGAAATCCCTCCCGACAAAAAGTTTCAAAAAGTTTTAAAAGTTTTAAGAGAAGGATAAAGAGATTAACATCAACCAATGTTTGCTGCTCTTTATATTAAGAAATGTTACAAATTTTTTAAAATAATGTCAATTTCTGAATTTCAAAAAACTTTACATGTGTAAGGGTTAATTTTAATTAGGTTTTTAGAAAGGCAGGCACTTCAATGACAGATTCATTA
>CALUTN010000108.1 GCA_944323665.1 Candidatus Gastranaerophilales bacterium
ATATCATTGAAGGCACCGTAAAGCTCTTTAACTTCTTTATCCACATCTTTGTCGTCAATCATATACCCGAATTCACCGGATGAAATCTTTTTAACCCCTTGATAAAGTTTTCTGAGCTCAGCTGTAATTATGGATGAATTCATATAAACAATTCCTGCAACAACAAGCCAAATAAGCGCAAAAGCGAAAGTAATTGAAACTTTTGAGGTTGCAGAAATTTTATCTATTATTGTTCCTGACAGTCCAACAGTAACGGAACCGACATTTGCCGTATCTGCGAGATTTCTAACCGTCATCGGGGAACTTACGGTAATCCTGGACTTTTCAGCCTGCTGCGGGTAATCTTCTTTACTTGAATATATAATTTTTGAATTATTATCTCTAAAAATTATAAAAGCAATATCATTATTGCTTCTTAATATAGAACTCATATTAGACCTCAATGCATCATATTTTGCAAGCTGAGGCACATCTTTGGTTAATTCAACTCCCTCAATAGCAAGGGTTTTAGACAAAATTTGACCAAAATTCTTATAAGCATTAATCATATTTTTGTTAATACCGTAGGTCGCAAAACATGCCGTACAAAAAATTAACACAGTGCTCACGACAAGCCCTGTAATAATAAGTCTTGTTTGAGCTGTCATCTTCTTACCGGTTTTCTTCTTTACAGACGGATTATCCAACCCTTCAGCATTAACATTTTCCATATCGAAATTATATCACGTAAATGGTTTTGTAGCAAATAGATTACGCCGAAACATAACAGTCAGGTGTTAAATATCGGCTAATTTCTGATAATAATCATGTTCCTGCTCAAACTTATATGCAAAATTGAACAATTTCGCTTCGCAAAGTTGAGGAGTCATAATCTGCAGTCCTATAGGCATACCGTCAGAATCAAATCCGGCCGGGACAGAAATCGCCGGAATCCCTGCCAAGTTTGCTGAAATAGTAGCAATATCAGTTAGATACATCGCAAGCGGATCTTCAGTTTTTGCCCCCAGTTCAAAAGCCGTATTCGGACAAGTCGGAGATATAAGAGCATCTACCTGTGAAAATGCATTTATAAAATCATTGGTAACAACTCTCCTCATCTGCTGTGCCTTTTTATAATACGCATCGTAATATCCCGAAGAAAGTGCATAGGTTCCAAGCATTATACGGCGTTTAACTTCAGAGCCAAATCCTTCTGCTCTCGTCTTACAATACATTTCCAAAAGATTTTTAGCTTCAGCTGTTCTGTATCCGTATTTTACACCGTCAAATCTTGCAAGATTTGAACTGCATTCGGCTGTCGCAAGGATGTAATAAATACCGATTGAGTGTTTAAGATTAGGAAGCGAAACTTCAATAACTTCCGCACCAAGCTTCTTATATGTCTCAACTGCATTTTTAACCGCTTTCTCAACATCCGGTGCCAATCCTTCTGATATAAGTTCTTTTACAACTCCTATTTTTTTACCCTTTAAATCATTGTTCAAAGTAAGTCTATAATTCTCAACAGGAAGATTTAATGAGGTGGAGTCATGCGAATCGTAACCGGAAATAACTTCCAGAAGGGCAGCTGCATCTTCTACCGTTCTTGCAAATGGCCCTATCTGATCAAGAGAGGATGCAAATGCAATAAGCCCGTATCTTGACACTTTACCATAAGTTGGTTTCATCCCGACAATGCCGCAAAAACTGGCAGGTAAGCGAATGCTTCCGCCGGTATCTGAACCGAGTGCAAGAGTAGCTTCACATGCCGCGACAGAAGCAGCTGAACCGCCGGATGAACCGCCGGGGACCTTGTTTAAATCCCAAGGATTGTGAACCTTTTTAAAGGCAGAGTTTTCATTTGATGAACCCATTGCAAATTCATCCAAATTCGCCTTACCTACTATAGGAACAAGATTGTCTAAAAGCTTTTGAGTGACTGTTGCATTATAAGGCGACACAAAATTCTCCAAAATTTTGCTGGAAGCCGTTGTTCTTGAACCGATAAGATTCATATTATCTTTCAAAGCCAGAGGCACTCCGGCAAGAAGCGGCAGCTCTTCTCCTTTAGCTATTTTTTCATCAACTTTTTTAGCCGTATCCAGCGCTGTTTCCTCAGTTAATGAATTAAATGCACCAAGCTTCTCATCAACAGTTTTAATCCTGTCTAAAGCCGCAGAAGTCAGCTCAACAGCGGAAACCTCTTTATTCTTAAGAGCCTTGCTTTGCTCCATTGCACTCTTTTTCAATAGTTCTTGCATTTCTTTTCTCCCTTATTAATATTATTATATCAAAAACATGAAAAAGAAATATTAACTGTACATAAACTTATAATAATACTGCATACAGGACGATAGCTAAACATGAAAATATAAATGCTACTGTAGTAAATTCTTTCACTATTCTTGTTTCGGAATGGCCTGAAAGTTCAAAATGGTGATGGATAGGAGACATTTTAAAAATTCTTTTTCCGGTTAGTTTGAACCCTGTTACCTGTAAGATTACTGATAATGCTTCAACTACAAATATACCGCCGAAAACCGCAAGCAAAAGTTCGCACCTTCCCAGTACAGCGAGTGTCCCGAGCAACCCGCCCAGAGCAAGAGAACCTGTATCGCCCATAAAAACCTGTGCCTTGGGAGCGTTATATTTTAAAAAACCTAATGATGCCCCTATAGCTGAAGCACAAACTATGGCAACTACAAGATGACCGCTATAATAAGAAATAAGGCCGCAGGCAAAAAATGCAGGTATACCGGATGATGCCGCAAGTCCGTCTAATCCGTCTGTCAAATTATAAGCGTTTGATGCACCGGTCACTACAAACACCGCAAGCAGCGGGTATAACATTCCTATATCAAAACTAATTGCTCCCAGAGTTATAACAGTTCCGTAATTCTGCATTGCATAAATTGCCGGAATAAGTGCTATTAATATCTGACGTAACAGCTTACCCCGGGGGCTTAAACCCTTATTTTCATGACCTTTGATTTTTAAATAATCATCCTGAAAACCCGCTAATGACATAAAGAAAAACGTTATTAAAATAATCCAGGCAGAATTATCCATCTTTTCTGCCATCAACAAAGTTATTACAGAAGAAATAATTACGGCTGCTATTATAAACACTCCGCCGGTCGTGGGGGTACCTTGTTTTTTTGCATGCGCTTCCGGTGCTAAATCTAAGATATATTGACCGATTGTTTTCTTTTTCAAAAAATCTATATACGGCACTCCGAAGAGCAAACATAAAACCAAACTCAAAAGTAGTGCCACAGCAATCATTATCATAATACAGGTCTCCTATTTTTTACTCTTTAACTATCCCTGCAGCCTTTATTTTATATCAAAAAGTAAAATTAGGAAATGATTTTATTACTTATTTCAAGATTGTTTTCCTGTTTAGTTAAGAAATGCAAAAAATATCTGTTTTGGAATCTACGTATGCATTTTTAGTGATAATACTTTCAACTTTAATTAAATCTTTTTATTTATGCACATTAAAATTAAAGCCCGGAAAAAATAATTTATTCCAAATAGTTTTTAATCAAAAGAAAGAGTTCCGGCAACAGTTTTTGCCAAAACTCTTTCCCCATATGCAGACAATTAAAATTAATGTTTTTACCGTACCATACCGCCGAATAGGGATTTCATGCCGGCCTGCAGTTTTTTATTCACCGCTGCATCCGAATGCTACAGTAATATGTTCTTTAGGATTGACCGCTGAAATTTTATATCCTTTTGCATCAACAAGATATGCAACTTCATCACCTGTAGACTGGAATAAGCCCATAGTACCAGATAATGCCGTTCTTGTTAAATCAATCGGAGCTTTAACAGTATCTTTGACAACATCCATTGCACTTCTGCCGGCAGCTGCAAACTGACCTTGGAACACTTCGCCCAGTGCAATACCCGTTCCTGATGCCACATCTTCGCAGGCATTACCTAATGACGTTAACATACCACCGGTTGTTCTGCCTACAATACCAAGCATTGAACCGCCCCAAGTCAGAGGTGCCGTGACTATTCTTGATATGATATTCGGAGTATTTGATTTGTCAACCTGAGCTGTAAGTATTTGACGCGGTAAAGTAGCCCTGCATCCGCAATTCTCTATTTCTGTAAATGCAAGTTTTAAGGCACCTTTCTGGCATCCTGAAGGTCTTATAACTTCTACAACTTTACCATATACCTTTGAGCCGCACGGGAAAAGCTGTCCGTTGATTGTTACATCTTCAAGTGTTTTTGCAGCAAATCTCTGACCTACATGAGAAGATTTTGCGCTGACCTGATCTTTAAATTCTAATTGCAGTGTCGGAATTTGGACAATTTCTTCATTTTCGACAAAAGCTTGTTTGTTATCAGGACAAATCGGACAGTCATTATTTGCTGTTACAGGATTTTTATCTATACCCGCATTTACACGGATATTTTGAAGCATTGCTGCTATATCTGCTCTTGTTGCATCTTTAAACGGTGCAATCTTATCAGGATTCGGCGAATTATTTAAAGCACCTTTATCTAACGCGATTGCTATAGGAATTTGTGCCCATTCAGGTACAGTATTACCGTCACAGTATTTTGATAAGATTTCTTGAGCCTTACATTTATCCATTTCAGGACATTTAATTCCTTTTGATAATGCACAGAGAGCTTCTACTCTCGTTACATTATGATTTGGTTGGAAAGTTCCGTTAGGATACCCTTTTAACAAATCTTGATGTACAGCAACTGTAATGGCTGAATTAGCCCAATGATTTTCCGGCACATCCGAGAAAAGTTTTTCCGGCGTGCAGGAATACATATCTTTGTCAAAACCTTTAACCAGCATTGTTGCAAATTCAGCTCTGGAAATATTTTTTGACGGTTTAAATAATCTGTCCGGATAACCTACAACTACATCATTGGTAGCAAGTTTATCTATTTCACATGATGCCCAATAACCGTTTGGAACATCCGGGAACATTTGCAAGTTTGCAGCTGCACCCGTCATTTCACTGAATGGAGACAAATCAAACGGCACGAATGTTTTCTTAATTGCTTGAATTGAATTTGCAGTACCCATTTGAATCGGACAACCATTACCGTCCATCTTGGACTCATCTCTGATAATCGGAATACCATTATGTCTTGTCATTTCGTTAAGGCACGGAATGTCAGTTGCAGCACCGGTGACAGCACCCTCTGAACTAACTGTTGTTCCCATGGTTGCCGAGCTGAGTTTTGAGTTATCCCTGGTAATGGAAAACCCTTCTGCTGAATAAACAGAATCCGCATTTGTACCTACAAAGTTGTTGTATCCGTAAATAGCATTCGGATAAGCATAAACCTGTTTCATGTCACTTTTTTGTAAGTCCTTCACCCCTGGGCAAAGTGCACACGAAGGAACCGGATCCGGTTCACATTTTGGAGCGGCATCACATCCGCAAGGCTCGGGTTCTGCTTCACAAGGGCATGCTGCTCCTGTGATTTCCGGCTTTTCGGTGTCACACGGACAAGCCCCCTGTGTTACAACAGGACGCTGGTCGCACGGGCAGGCTGCCATTACCGTATTGAACGAACACGTTGCTATACCAACGGCAATTGCAGCTGCCACAGTAAGTTTTCTAATCGTCATTTTAACCTCCTTT
>CALUTN010000109.1 GCA_944323665.1 Candidatus Gastranaerophilales bacterium
GTTGCAAAGCGGAAGTGTACAATATCTCCGTCTTGCACCACATAATCTTTGCCTTCAAGCCGTGTGACTCCTTTGTCTTTGCAGGCAGTGTATGAACCGCATTCGACAAAGTCTTTATATGCAGTGACTTCTGCTCTAATAAAACCTTTTTCAAAATCGGTATGGATTACGCCGGCTGCCTGAGGGGCTTTTGTTCCGTTGATAATGGTCCATGCGCGGGTTTCTTTTTCACCGGCTGTGATGAATGTTATCAGGTTTAAAAGACTGTAGACAGATTTAATCATTTTATCAATACCGCTGTCTGTAACCCCGAGTTCTTCAAGATATTCTTTTGCGCCTTCTTCTCCAAGTTCAACCAGTTCTTCTTCAATACGAGCGCAGATAATAACTGTTTGCGCGCCGTGTTTTTTGGCATATTCTTCAACCTGTTTGGTGTAATTATTTCCGTCTTTGAGATCAAATTCCGAAACGTTTGCGCAATATATAACAGGCTTTACTGACATTAAGTTAAGCGGTTTTATTGCAAGGATTTCTTCTTCTGTAAAATGTTCTTTGAGGTTAATGAAAGTACCGGCAGAGAGGAGTTCGGTCAATTTTTTTAATGCGCCGTCCTCAATTAGAGCTTCTTTGTCCCCGCCTTTTGCTTGTTTTGAAATTCTTGCTGCGCGTCTTTCAACAGAGGCTAAATCTGCTAATGCAAGTTCTGTATTAATTATTTCAATATCACTTATTGGGTCAACTTTTCCTGCCACGTGGATTGTGTTTTCATCATCAAAGCATCTTACAACCTGAATTATTGCATCGACTTCTCTTATGTTGTGTAAAAACTGGTTGCCTAAACCCTCACCTTGGCTGGCTCCTTTTACGAGTCCGGCAATATCAACAAATTCTATTACTGTCGGAATAATTTCTTTTGATTTACACAAATCAGCAAGAATCTTTAGTCTTTCATCCGGAACTGTTACAACACCGACATTTGGTTCTATTGTACAAAACGGATAGTTTGCGCTTTGTGCATTTTTTGTCGCGGTTAGTGCATTGAATAAAGTTGATTTTCCTACATTAGGCAGTCCTACAATTCCGGCTCTCAGCATAATAATTCCTTTCATTTTCTCTTAGCTTACTAAAATCTTAACACAAAGAAAAACTTTTAACCCGTTGCAAAACCTTCTTCTTTATGTTAATATTTAGCCGGAGATTTAACCTTTAGAAGAGAAAAGGATGTTCAATGAGTGAAGGGCATTGGGTTGTTAATAAAGTTATAATGGGTCACAGCATGGCTTTTAACATGGACACACTCATTACAATGTGGGCTGCAATGGCGTTTCTGCTCATCGTTTCGTTTATAGCAACAAGGAAACTCTCTATTTTTCCGACCCGGTTGCAGTTAGTTTTTGAGGGGATTCTGGGATATTTCAGTGATTTAGTTGGGAATATGATGCCAAAAGAGGGCAGAAAACACTTTCCTCTTATAGCATCATTATTTTTATTTATAGTTACGGCAAACCTCATGGGGCAGCTCCCTTTAAAAATGCTGGAGCTTAAGACCGGGGAGTTTGCATCTCCTACAAATGATATAAACTTAACCGCAGGGCTTGCGATAATAGTTTTGATTTATTATGTAACGGCAGGTTTGATAAAGAAAAAAGGACGCTTTTTACTGCATGAATTTTCTTTTGTCGGAATAATTTCAATGCTGGTTGAAATTTTGGAACTGTTTACCAGACCGCTAACGCTGGCTTTGCGACTTTTCGGTAATATATTGGCCGGAGAAATCCTTATTACGGCACTTTTAGGCTTATGTGCCTGGGGGCTTCCTCTGCCGATTATGTTTTTTGAAGTATTGGTTGCATGTGTTCAGGCGCTTGTATTTACAATGTTGACGACTGTTTATATTGCAACAGCGGTTAATGAAGAGCATTAGTTAATTAATAAAAAAGGAGAGAAAAATGGAAGAAGTAAAAACAATTTCTGATTTAGCACAATTAGGTGCAGGTATTGCAATGGGTTTTGGTGCAATCGGTGCAGGGTTAGGTATCGGTTTTGCTACAAAAGGTTTGATGGATGCAATCTCAAGACAGCCGGAAATCGCAGGTAAAGCAGTTGGTTTCTTCCTCGTAGGTGCAGCTCTTGCAGAAGCTTGTGCTATTTATGCTTTAGTTATTGCTATGAAACTTTGCGGTATGATGGGTTAATAAAAAATGGAATTTAACGGAACATTTTTAGCTACAATTATTACATTCATTGTGTTTGTCTTTTTGATGAACAAGATTTTGTATGTTCCGGTTTTGGATATTATGGAGAAGAGAAAGAATTTTGTAGATGAAAACTACAAAAACGCTCAGGAAAATAATTCTAAGACCGAAGAACTCGGCAGGGAAAAAGAAGAAAGACTTGCCGGGGCTAAAGATGATGCGCGCGGGAAATACGTTTCTATTCTGGATGATTTTAAGAATAGAAAATCTGACGTTATTCGCGAGGCGCAAAATTCCGCACAAGATGAACTTAATAAGGCTCAAGGTGAACTGGATAATCTTTCAAACGAAGTTAAAGAAGGTTTGAAAGGCAGAATGAACGAGCTTGCCGGTGATATTGCGGAAAAGATTCTGGGTTACAGAAGCGATATTAACGGTTTTGATGATGATACGGTTAACAGAGTTCTGTATCATTAGTCTGAAAGGTTAAAGCATGGATTTTACTGAAATACTGAATTATATAGGAAGAACAAACCTTTTTAACTTTATAATTTTTGCTTCAATAATTATTTATCTTTATCAAAAAATCAAAGTTACTGATAAAATTGATAAGGCAAAAGAAGGTGTTGTAACTTCTATTGAAGATTCAAAAACTGCAAAAGCAGAATCAGAAGATGCTTTAAAGAAAATAGAAGAATCTCTTTCCCATATTGAAGAAGAGATTGACGGTATAATCAAAAAGTCGGAAGAAAACGCAAAACTTGTCGGCGGTAAGATTCTTGAAGATGCGGAAAAAACTATTTCCGGGATTAAAGAAAATACCGAGAAAACTGTTGAGAATAAAAAAACAGGTTTGCGCAATGATTTGATAAGAAGGGCTTCTCTGGCATCTATTGAGGTTGCTAAGAATCATATAGTTAATGAATTAAATAATAACTATGATTTACACCAGAGATTAATAGATGAAAGTATTGAAGCTATAGAAGGGGTTGAACTGAAATGACGGCTTCTGTTAAAGGTAATAACTGTGAACTTATAGCTAAAAGATGGGCGAAAGCTCTTCTTGAACTTGTTCAGGAAGATGGAGGAATATCAAAAGAAGAAGTTCTTTCAAATCTGAGGCAGGTTGTTGAGGTTATAAATTCTTCTTCTGAACTTTCGGAAGCTATTAATAATCCTTCTGTTTCTGTTGAAGAAAAACAAATTGTTTTATGCAAACTTTTCCGGAACAGATTAATGCCTGTTGTCTACAATTTTTTGATAGCTTTAAATCTCAAAAAGAGAGTTAATATTATTCCGCAGATTGCAGAAGAGTATTCAAAAGAGCTGGATAATTTGAATAATATTGCGCATGTTTCCATAACTTCCGCAATAGAGTTGGATGACAACAGAAAAGAAGATATTAAGAATAAAATTGCCCAAAAGATTAGCAAGAATGTTGTTCCTGACTGGAAAGTCGACAATAGTATAATCGGCGGGTTAGTATTTGATATTGACGAAGTAATAATTGATAACAGTGTTCGTCATAAGTTAGAGGATTTGAGTAAATATATAATTAAGGAATAAACGAGGTGAAAATATGGCAGTAATAAACCCGGATGAAATCAGTTCCATATTAAAAGAGAATATCCGAAATTATGAAGCAAAAGCAGAAGTTTCTAATATCGGAAGTGTTCTTGAAGTTGGGGACGGTATTGCGAGAATTTACGGCTTAAGAAACGTAATGTCAAATGAGCTTGTTGAATTTGAAGACGGCAGAGGAACTTTAGGTATAACACTCAACCTTGAAGAAGATAACGTTGGTGTTGTTATCTTAGGCGAATATACTCATATTAAAGAAGGTATGACCGTTAAGACAACCGGCAGAATCGCATCAGTTCCTGTAGGTGATGCTCTTATCGGACGTATTGTAAGCCCGACCGGAAGACCTATTGACGGCAAAGGCGAAATTATTACCGATAAAACAAGACCTATTGAAAAAGTTGCTCCGGGTATTGTTGCAAGAAGATCTGTTCACCAGCCTCTTCAAACAGGTTTAACAGCTATTGATGCTTTAACTCCGATAGGAAGAGGTCAGCGTGAGTTGATTATCGGTGACAGACAAACCGGTAAAACTGCTATTGCGATTGATACAATTATTAACCAAAAAGGCGGAGATGTAATTTGTATTTATGTTGCAATTGGTCAAAAAGCTTCTACTGTAGCTCAGCTGGCTAAGACTCTTGAAAAACACGGTGCAATGGATTATTCAATTATTGTATCAGCAACGGCAAACGAGCCTGCTCCGCTTCAATATATAGCACCTTTTGCCGGTGTTGCTATGGCGGAAGAGTTCCTTGAACAAGGAAAACACGTTTTAATTGTATATGATGATTTAACGAAGCACGCTCAGGCATATCGTGCGATGAGTTTGCTTTTGAGAAGACCGCCGGGACGTGAAGCTTATCCGGGTGATGTATTCTACCTTCACTCAAGACTTCTTGAAAGAGCGGTTAAATTGTCTGATGAGTTAGGCGGCGGAAGTATTACAGCTCTTCCGATTATTGAAACCCAAGCAGGTGACGTTTCTGCGTATATTCCGACTAACGTAATTTCTATTACGGACGGTCAAATATTCCTGGAATCAGCTTTGTTTAACTCAGGTGTAAGACCTGCTATTAATGCCGGTATTTCAGTATCCCGTGTCGGCGGTGCTGCACAAACTAAAGGTATTAAGCAGGTTGCAGGTAAACTTCGTCTTGATTTGGCTCAATTCAGAGAACTGGAAGCATTTGCGCAGTTTGCATCAGACCTGGATGCTGCAACCAAGAAACAGCTTCTAAGAGGACAAAAATTAACAGAAGTTCTTAAGCAGCCACAATATAAACCTTTGACTGTTGCGCAGCAGGTTACAATTCTGTTTGCTGCAAACGAAGGCTTCCTTGATGAAATTGATAACAAAAAGATTCCTGAATTTAAATCCGGATGGTTTGAATACTTTGAAGCAAATATGCCGGAGTTAAGCCAGAGATTAAATCAGGGAGACAAGTTGTCTGACGAAGACCAGCAGGCTTTAAAATCAAGTCTTGAATCTTATGTTAAAACTCTGTAGTAAAGGTGCCTTATGCCAAATTTAAAGGATATAAAAAGCAGAATAAACAGTGTTCAGAACACAAAGAAGATAACCAAAGCAATGAAAATGGTTGCTGCGGCTAAAGTTAAGCGTGCGGAAAGTACGGTTAAAGCTGCAAGACCATTTGCGGAAGAGTTGACTCACCTTTTCAGAAAAATGCTTGGTACTGTGGATGAGTTTTCTGTTTCAGGCTTGAAAGTCGAGCGTGCACTTGATAATTACCCTGCTCTTCTTACAAGAAGAGAGGTTAAAGCTGAAGGGCTTCTGGT
>CALUTN010000110.1 GCA_944323665.1 Candidatus Gastranaerophilales bacterium
CAGCCGACAGCTGATATAACTTTAACAGGATTTTTACCTGTAACATAGGCTATCATTGAAACATCATGCGGAGCCAAGTCCCACATAACACTTCTGTCATTCTTATGATAATTTACATTCAGCCTGTCGCTTTGAGCATAAACAAGTTCTCCCAAGGCGCCTTCTTCAATAAGCATTTTTAGCCTGTTGACAGCAGGATGGTACAAAAGGAGGTGTCCTACCATCAAAATCAAACCTTTTTCTTCAGCAAGTTCCGTAAGTACTTTAGCTTCCTCCGCAACTGTAGAAATGGGCTTTTCCACATAAACATTCTTACCGGCTTCGAGCATTGCTTTCACCATTTTAAAGTGAGTATGGCTCGGAGTTACAACTGCAACTCCGGTAATAGAAGTATTATTTATAATATCATTAAAGTCTTTTGTTACTTTTACACCCGGATACTGCTCTTTGACTGTTTTTAACGATTCATCATCCAAATCACACACAATATCAAGAACATTCAGGTTATAAAAATTTCGGACAATATTTCGTCCCCACATCCCGAAACCTATTACTGCAATTTTCTGTTCTTTCATACTTTCTCTTTCCTTTAATAAGGTTATTATATTACAACGAAAAATTTCAGTAAAGACTAAGGATATTAAGATTAGATAAAATAATCTTGCATAATTAATGCGATAAAATTGCAAAATAATTATTTTGCATATCTCAAGAATATTTGTTCTTTAGTTTGCATCATCTCTTCGACAATTTGCCACTTCCCGTCAGATTGTTTTTTGAGAATCATATAAGTTTTAAGTTTATAGGTTTCTCCGCTGGGCTGTCTCAGGGAAGAAATTTTGTATCCGTTTGGTACAGGAGTTGTTGTTATATTTGAGTAAGAATTTTTATATTTTCTTGCCTTGGCAACTGCTTGGCTTAATTTCATTTGCTTAATGTAAGTAGCGGTATCAGTATATACATCAACAGTTGTTCCGTCAGGTTTCACAACTTGTCTTATAATTTTGGCTGATGGTGAATATAATGTTGCTACGGCCGGGTTATAGCTGTTTGCAGCCTCAATATAATCATTAAAGAATTTTAAGGCATCAGATCTATCATCAGCAAATGCTGATAAAGAAATAAAACATAAAAGGGTAATTGATAAAAATATTTTTTTCATCCGGTCTCCGTTTTTAATACTAAACATTTGGTAAATCGCCTTTGACAACCGCGGGAGTATCAGCATCCAGTCCAAAAGCTCTATGCAGTGCTGCAACAGCATCAGAAGAACTTGCCTGATCTACCAGACAACTGATTTTAATTTCACTGGTTGAAATCATTTTGATGTTAATATTTAAATCTGCGAGTGTTCTAAACATTTTTGCCGCTATACCTGGCTTATCAATCATACCAGCCCCGACGATGGATATTTTAGCTGTTTTATCATCAACAAAGACATTACTGTAATGAAGGGTCTCTCTAACTTTTTCCAATATTTTCATAGTTCTGTCCAAATCATTTTTATCTATTGTGAAAGCAATATCATTTGTATTCATTGCCTTTCTTGCATAAGATTGAATAATCATATCTACAGAAATATTTTCTTTAGCAAGACCGTCGAAAAGTGCGGCGGCTGTACCGGGATTATCTTGGACATCGCATACTACAATTCTTAACTGAGATAAGTCGGATGCAACACCGGTAACGGGTCTTTGAATCTCCATTTGTTCTACTCCTAACATTAAAGTTCCTAAATTTTCTAATTTAAAGGTGCTCCTTACCCTGACCGGCAAATGGTATTTTGCTGCGGTTTCAACAGCCCTTGGGTGCAGTACGTTAGCTCCTACTCTTGCCAATTCAAGCATTTCTTCATAAGAAATTTCTTTTAATCCGGAAGCATAAGGTACTACCCTTGGGTCTGTTGTGTAAACTCCTTCAACATCTGTATATATATCACATCTTTTGGCGCCTAAAGCTCCTGCGAGAGCTACTGCGGAAGTATCAGACCCCCCTCTTCCCAATGTGGTTATTTCAAGGTTGTCTGTAACACCCTGAAAACCCGCTATGACGACAACTTTACCCTGGTTTAGATGCTTTATAATATTTTCAGTTTTAATATCAATAATTCTTGCTTTAGTATGAAGGTTCTCAGTCATAATACCTGCTTGAATAGCGTTCATGCTAACAGCATCGCATCCTTGTTCCTGAAGCGCCATCGCCAATAGGGCAATAGAAACACCTTCCCCTGTCGAAAGCAGCATGTCCATCTCCCTTTCTGAAGGGGCAGCTGATATTTCTTTAGCCATTTTTACCAGAAAATCTGTGGTGTGTCCCATAGCCGAAACTACAACTACTACATCATTGCCGAGTTTTTTTTCTCGAATTACGGCTTGTGCTACATGTTTTATCTTAGCTGTATCTGCTACAGACGTTCCTCCGAACTTTTGAACTATTATATTTCTCATTTTTATTTTTTCTAACCTAAACCAATCAATAAATATTATATATTCAAATAACGATATTTACAAGAAGTTAGTTCAAAAAAAATATTATTAAGTTTTGTAAAAAACATGGCAAAAAATTTTTTTACGAAGTTTAGACTATTACATAAATTACTCACAATATTCATTAAAAGGAGTGTACGAAAATGAACATTAATTCAAACGAACTTTTGCTTCTAAATCGCAATCTGAGATTTGGTAATGCAGCACCGCAGCCTACAACCCCGGAAACCGGTTCTCCGGTAAACAAACCTGAAACAGGTTTAAATGTACTACAAAAAGAAGGAATGAATAACCTTTCATTCCAGGGCGGATCGGCTGTTATACAGAAGTTAAAAAACAGAGGTCTGTCAGCCATGATGGCATTAACCCTTCTTGCAGGTACAGGCATGCTGACATCTTGCGAAAAAGATAATACAATTATAGGAATTCCGGGTAAGTCCGAGACAACAATTACAATCAATATTAACTATGATAAAGAAGAATGGCAAAAGATGTATGAAGCAATGATGCAAATGTGGCAGATGATGCTTGAGCAGCAACAGATTACAAATGATCAGCTTGTTCAAATGCAGCAGTATATGCTCCAGATGATGCAGATGATTCAGGAAGGTAATATTGATGCACAAGAGTTTTATGCCAAAATGTTTGAATTTATGGTTAATAATGATGCTAACCAAAAAGCATTAATGGATATATTAATTGATAACGGAAAATCACAGGAAGAAGCAAACCAGTTGATTCAAGATTTAATAGATCAGGTTTCAAGCGGACAGTTATCAGCAGCGGAAGCTATGCAGAAGATTCTTGACGAATTGGGTGATATAGGAATTACACTCGATGGTATTCTGGATCAGTTAAAATCAATTTTTGCGGAAATTTCAGCTTTTCGTGCGGATTATAACTCCGGAAAAGATGCGACCCTTGAATTGTTAGGTAACATATATACACAGGGTTCGCTCAATAACGAAATACTTCTCAATATGAGTGACAGTCTTTCTAAGATGAATCAAAACTTCGAAAACTTCCAGGCAAGTTTTGATGAATTCAAGGTAACAGTCGGTGATACAACTAAATTTGATGAGTTAATTGAGCAATTGAAAAAACTCGAACCGGAAAGCATTGATTACCAAAAATTTGAAGATATGTTTAAACTCCTCGGATTTACACTTACCGATGTAATTAATATGTCTCAGGCAGAGCTTATAGAGGCTATTAAAGCTTTTGAGGAAACATATATTAATACGGAAAAAGAACAAAACGAACTTCTTAACAGTATCAAGCTTTCACTGAATATTGTAATTAACTTCCCGGGTCTTGATCAAGCGGGAGTTATTGAAGCAATAGAAGAATTGACAAATGCTGTTAATAACGGTAATGCTAATGTAACAGAAGAGTTACAAACTATACAAAATCAACTTAACGAAATTCAGGCTCAAATTAATACAATGATGGAACAGTTCTCTGATGCAACATATATGGTAAGTTCTTATCTAAATGCATTTAAAGATCAGTTCAGTGAAGCATTGAATATGTTAACAGATATCAAAACAGATATGTCTGAGTTAAAAAATCAGCAGTCTATTGCTAATAGTTATCTGAATTCACTGTTTGAAAAAGTTGATGAATTAACTGTTATTATTAATGAAATTAAAGATTCATCAACAGAAGGTGGTTCCTCTATTACAATTGATGAACTTGAAAATCTTTTGAAAAATCTTGGAGATGCAAACTATGCTAAATACAAGGATCTCATTAATAATCTCGGAATTCAATTAAGCGGTTCTACTGCAACAATAGAGCAATTGCTCAAAGAAATTAATTCTAAAATGGATAATCAAAAAGATTACACAGAACAATTAGGCAGAATTCTTGAAATACTGGAAGGTATAAATTTGGAAGCTCCTGAATACACAGATAAGCTTGAGCAAATAGTCAAACTTCTGGAAAACTTCAAATGTAACTGCAATTGTGGTGCAGATAGCGGTGATAATGAAGGTATAATAGGTGACTTGGAAGACATTCTGGGTTAATAATATACCTGATAGTATGAAAAAGTAAGAGGCAGATATTAAATTCTGCCTCTTTTTTTAATAAACAACCATTGCTTTTATATCTGTACTTATTTTATTGTTCGATAATTTCTGTATATTCTTTGCCGGTTACTTCCTGAAGTTTAGCTATAACTTCTTCTTTTGAATTTCCGTATTGAGGAGCGATTTCTTCATCACCCCCGTCAACAGCTTTCCAAACAGTTGTTCCCGGAATTTTAGTAACACGGATTTCATCACGTCCGATGACTTTCATTCCGCCTTTACCGGTACCTTCACCGAGTTCTTCTGCTGTAGCAGCTTTAACATCATTGCTCTGGCGTTTAACACCATCAATTTCAGAAGGAAGCTTGATTTTTTCAGGCAAGTTTGTTCTGCTTATCAAATCTTTGAATAATTCTGCGTTATATACACCGTTTTCATCTGTACATAATTCTTTTTGTAAACGTTTGATTGCACCGTTTTTACCGTATAAACCGAGCTTATCAACAAGTTCAGGATAGTATGCTGTTACGATTCCTGCCCAGGAATCACCGTATGCTCTTTCGTGGATATAAGTTATATCTTCTCTGTTTTCAGAGTCTTCGGTAGTTTTGGTTGACACAACTGCTGAGTATATAACCGGCTCTGCTTCGTATAATCTCTTAGCTGCACCTGTCAACTCCTCTTTATTTAATTTGCTGCCGTCGCCTGCTGCAATATTAAGGAAAGACTTATATCCTTCAATATCCCATTCATTAGTCTTTTCGTCAACAAAGCTATATGCAAGTGCTGTCAAAACGGATGCATATTTAGGAGTTTCTTTTTTAACTTTTTTTGCATATTCTTCAATTGAGCAATTTTCAAATTGGGTTACAGTTACAGGAATTTCACCGGTGTCTTCCATTCCGTGAAGCAGTCCTAATACTGCACC
>CALUTN010000111.1 GCA_944323665.1 Candidatus Gastranaerophilales bacterium
TATAAAAAGAAGAGTTATCAAAGGAAATAAATATACAAGTACATCCTGATAACTAAGGAACCAAAAAGGAATTAGTAGAATTATACCTGTGAAAAGCCGATTTAGTTTAGGAATCATAAATAAAGCTGCCGGCACGACAAGTTTAAGAATATTGATTCCATATACTATTAAATGCTCCGGTCGAAAGCTTAATCCCATAACTGAGTAAAACCATTTTAAAGTAGAGGTTGTGCACATTTTTGTAATAAGCTCAAAAGAAGTAATGAAATCTGCTTTTTGAATAAACAACGGTATAAAATTAATACAGAGAGGAATAATAAATGCGATTATATTCTTGAAAATATCTTTTTTACCGCTTGCCCAAATCAACAAAGGCAGAAACAGTAAAAATTCGTATTTTGAACATATTGCAAAAGAATACATTAAAAACGCAATTGGATATTTTTTATTGAGAGCAGCCCAGATTGAAACCAGAATAAAAAACAATCCGTATAAGATTCCGTATGAATAAGGGAAAAAAGCGTTAAATCCATTTGGGGAAAGAACCAGCCCTGCAATCATGAACAGCATTATGATAGAAATATATTTATTCTCAAGAAAGATTTTTGCTATCTGATAAGTAAAATAAAAAATCCCCATCGTAGCGGCTAACCCGGCTCCGAATAAAGCTCCCTGTTTTACTCCAAAAATCCAAAGCAGAGCTGCATTAAACAGATACGCAAACGGTGCATAGATTGTGAATATATTTTTATAAAGAATTTTTCCTTGTAAAATTTCTGCCGGGATGTATGCTTCTCGAAAAGAGTCTACCATAACATCTCCAAAACGTCCGTAGGCAAGGATAAAAATGATAACAAGTAAAATCTCTGTAATAATCAGATTCTTATATCTTTTTATAAAATCCAAAACAAAATTCTCCCTTTAAAAATCTTAACAAAAGTTTTTAAATAAAGCAATTTTTCAAGGATCAAAAACTTTATATAGGTGTGTGGTAGTAAAAAAGGTGTTTTATAAATGACAGTATTACCGGGCTCATTAGATTATCTGTACTATAATGGTATCCTTGATCATATTCCTTATGAGGCTTATGCAATACCTGCGTATCCCGTCTATCCGACACCTGTAATGCAATATCCTTATGATTCTTTTGAATCGCCAAATCCTTATAGAAATATAGTTGACGAATCAAAGAAGGAGAACCCAGCAAAATCTAATAAATCCGTAATTATTAAAGGACTTATATCTGCAGGCGTTATAATAGGAACTTGCACAGCGATGCTTCACGGAATTAAAAAAAGCGGCTTTTTAAAAAAGCTTAATCCCGTTAACTGGTTTAAGAAAAAATAAATAAAAACCTTATATAACCTTATTAAAATACCTTATTTAACCAATTTTGCCTCTGTTCAGAGGCTTTTTTTTTATGCAAAAGTATTCCCTAATCATAGCTTTCACTATATAATATTCATATGATTAAACTTGTTGCAACAGATATCGACGGAACTATTATTATTCCGGAAGGAACTTTCACGCCGGAAGTTAAAGATTGCATAAAAAGATTATCCGACTCCGGAATAAAAGTAGTACTTGTTACGGGAAGAATGCACGCTGCAGCATGTCTTATTGCCGAAGACCTGGGACTTACAACACCGGTTGTTTCATATCAAGGAGGTCTTATTAAACAAGGGAGTGAAACCCTCTATGAGAAATATTTAACCCCGGAACAGACAGAAAGAGTCTTAAAATGGGCTAAAGTAGAGAACATTCATGTTAACCTGTATAACGATGATATTTTATACTCCGAAAACAAATGTTACGAAATTGAACGTTATTGCAAAAATCTTCATACCCATTATACAGTTAAGCCTTATTCTGAAATAAAAAAAGATAAGGTTAATAAACTTTTAGCAATAGATTATAATAACCCTGAAAAAATTGATAGACTTGAAAAAGAACTCCCCAAACTTTTTCCGGAACTTTACATCGTAAAATCAACTCCCTATTTTTTGGAATTCTCTAATAAAGAAGCCTCTAAATACTGTGCGGTTAAATATCTGCAGAAACTATGGGGGTTAAAAGATGATGAAATTCTTACAATCGGTGATCAGAATAATGATATTGCACTATTAAAAGCCGGAGGAATAAAAATCGCAATGGGGAATGCAACAGAAGATTTGAAAAAAGAAGCTGATTATATAACAGATACTGTTTATAACAATGGTTTTATTGCAGCGATGGAAGAGTTTTGCGGAGTAGTGCAATAAAAAGCCGTACCACTGCCTATCGAAATACAGTTAAAGAGATTCTGCCTATAAAATCTACTTCTTAGAAGTACAACACCCGCAAGGGTTACCTTAGTGCTGCTATGTTTCCATCCTGACACGGTTCGGTATCTTACGCCATTATAATCTAAGTTATCAACAACCTTATAAACATAGGCTATTTATCTGTACCCCTCACAGCAGGCTCTGCCCCTCGCATAAGCGTTCGAGTCAAGAGATTCGCCACGTCCCCGGGGAGTACGGCAGAGGTAATTGTAACACAGAAACTAGCCAATTACAAGTTTGTTATCATGTAATACACAATTTTTCCCGATAGGAATTGTTATTTTTTCCTGCCCGTGTGTAATCTTAAATCCCCCTATAACAGGGATATTTGTATTTGAAGCGAGGTCTTTAAAGAAGCCTTCAAGCCATTTAGGGTTATCAACATCTAAAAAATCACCCAGAACGATTCCTTTACATTTCCCCCTGAATTTATGGATATTTATGAGCTGTTGGAACATTCTGTCTATTTTGTAAACAGGTTCATTTAAATCTTCCGTAAAGAATATAAAATCCTCATCCGGTAAAAAATCCTGCCCGCAAAGAGAAACCACTGTTGCAAGGTTTCCGCCCCAGATAATTCCTTCGGCTCTTCCCCTCTGATAAATAGTTGTTCCGGCAAACTCCAGCTTTTCATTGTTGATTGCTTTATTAAAAAATTCTTCCGTAAACGGTGCGATGTCCGCAAAATCACTTATCGCCATCGGACCATGATAAGTCACTATACCGGTTCGTTTGTATATCATAAGCAATAATGCCGTAATATCAGAAAAACCGATAAACGATTTCGGGTTATTCTTAATTATCTCGTAATCTATCCTGTTAATAAGCCGTATTGAGCCGTATCCGCCACGGGTGTTAATTATAATATCAATCTCAGGGTCGGCAAAAAAATGCTCAAGCTCTGATATTTTAACTTCATCATCTCCCGCAAGATACCGGTTTGTGTCATAAATATTTTTTGAAAGCTTAACATTAAGCCCTTTACTTTCAAAATATTTTTTAGCTGATTCGATTTTATCTCTATCATCATTAATGGCACCAGCCAGAGATACTATGCCTACCGTTTTCATAAGACTATATTAACATATTTTTAAACTTTTGTAACGAATTTTAACAAACTAGCAATTTTTTATAAGTTAAATACTTTATATATATGTATACAGAAATAAAAGGATAATACTATGGGTCCGCTGCAAGGTATAGAACAAAATTATCAATATGGCTTATACGGTAAAAATCAACCGTTTTTGGGGCTGACCGGCGCGGGACGTGTTACTCCGCAGACACAGGTAGAACCGACGACCGGAATATCAATGCCGGGGCTAATCGGATATGTTTCGGATGAGGGTGGAAACAAAATTTCCCTCGGGCAGGATGGCGTAGGCTTAGCTCACAGAAACCCGAATGAATACGGATTTATGGCAATAGCTTAAAAAAAAGACTTCTTTATAGAAGTCTTTTTTTTACATTTTTAAGTTTCTCTGTTTCTGATTTTCATCCACTCTTCTTTCGGAAGGTCAGAAACAATATTTCCGTCTTTAAATTTGATTACTCTTGAACAGTATGTCGCAATATCCGGTTCATGGGTTACAAGCACTATTGTTTTACCCTCTTTGCCGTTAAAACCTTGATTCAGTTTAACAAAAAACTCCATAACCTCAATACTGGTTTTGGTATCCAGATTACCTGTCGGCTCATCCGCCAGAATGAGCGGAGCATCATTTACAAGCGCACGGGCAATAGCAACCCTTTGCTGCTGACCGCCTGACATTTGGTTTGGCATATGTGTTTCACGGTTTTTCAGTCCGACTATTTCAAGAGCTTCTTTAGCTCTTCTATATCTTTCTTCTTCCGGAATCCCTTTATAAATCATAGGAAGCTCAACGTTTTCTAAAGCGGAAGTTCTTGATATCAGGTTAAATCCCTGAAAAACGAATCCTATCTTGAGGTTTCTGATTTTGGATAATTCATGCTGGTCAAGTGAAAATACATCCACTCCGTCAAGATAATATTCTCCGCTTGTCGGACGGTCAAGAGTTCCGAGCATATTCATGCAGGTGGATTTTCCGGAGCCGGAAGTGCCCATAATTGCGACAAATTCACCCTTTTCAACCGAAAAAGAGACTCCGTTAAGAGCATTAAAGCTTTCGTCCTCCGATTTATAAGTTTTTACAGCATTTTTAACTTCTATTAAAGGCATGTAAATATTGTACATGAAAAAATGTTTTTGTGGTAGAATGCTGCATGCTAGGAACTTATATTATAGAGCGTACTTACAAAAAAGAAGGAGAAACTAATGGCTGAAAAACGCGTATGGCTCTTTAGAGAAGGTAACGCAGATATGCGTAATCTTCTGGGCGGCAAAGGTGCAAACCTTGCAGAAATGACAAATTTGGGGTTGCCGGTACCTCCGGGACTCACTATCACAACAGAAACCTGTATGGATTACATTAACCACGGCAACAAAATGCCTGCAGGTTTGATGGATGAAGTTAAGCTGGCATTAAAAGATGTTGAAGAACAAACCGGTAAAAAATTCGGGGATTCTTCTAACCCGCTTCTTGTATCAGTTCGTTCAGGTGCAAGAATCTCTATGCCGGGTATGATGGAAACAATCCTTAACCTCGGTATGAATGATGAAACAGTAGAAGCTATGATTAGATTAACTAACAACCCTAGATTCTGCTATGATTCTTACAGAAGATTTTTAACAATGTTCGGCTCTGTTGCATGGGAAATGGACAGACAAAAATACTTTGAATCCGAAGTTGAAAAAGTTAAAGAAAGAGAAGGCGTTAAGTCTGATACAGAAGTATCAGCAGAAGGCTGGAAATCTCTTATTCCTGTTTACAAAAATGTTATTAAAGAAGTTACAGGAAAAGAATTCCCTCAAGACCCTTATATTCAGCTTCAAGAAGCTATTGAAGCAGTATTCCGTTCATGGAATATCCCTCGTGCAGTAGCTTACAGAAATATGAACAAAATCGACCACAATTACGGTACTGCAGTTAAAGTTCAAACAATGGTATTCGGTAATATGGGTGACGATTGTGCAACCGGTGTTTGATTCA
>CALUTN010000112.1 GCA_944323665.1 Candidatus Gastranaerophilales bacterium
TACAGGTTATTGGTCGGCTTAGCTACCCGGCGGTTGGGTCCGCGCAGCATTGCCGCTGTAAGTGAGAAGTAACTAATGCATAGGTGTCTTCCAAGGTTGTCAGCATGTCTGCGCCTGTTGCAGCGTTGTCGGCAGCAACGTCAAGTGATCCTAACTGAGTTTCCCATCTGGCTGCAATAGAATAGCCTGCAGCATTGTCAGCTGCCTGGTTAATCTTGTAACCTGTTGTCATTCTTTCGATAGCCTGATTCAAAGATGAAGTTGCTTTGTTCAAGTTTGATTGTGCTACCAGTGACGAAATGTTTGTGTTAATTGTAAGTGCCATGTTTTACTCCTTTCTGGCATTCATATCCCGTTGATGCATCCCTGCATCTCCATATATTTTAAATTCCACATTTTTGGATTTTGATAACGCTTTTTTTTTTAAATTTTTACAATTTGTTACATTATGGGTCTGAAAACCTTGTTGATGCTATACTTTTAATTGGAACTAGGAGTAAGTATGGGAAGAATAAAAATTGATAATAACCGCTGCAAGTCATGTTATCTATGCGTGACAACATGCCCGAAAGGACTAATTAAAAAAAGTTCTAAAACAAACCGATTGGGAGATTATCTGGTTGAGTTTGATGATAAGAATGGTGAATGTATAGGCTGTGCTATGTGTGCCAAAAGATGCCCTGATATGGCAATTATAGAAGTCTACAAATAAGTCAAAAATGGAGGTTTAATGGCCGGAAGTAATGAAAAAGTTTTAATAAAAGGGAATTACGCCATTGCACAGGCAGCCATAAATGCCGGCTGTCAATGCTATTTTGGGTATCCGATAACACCTCAAACTGAAATAGGAGAGTATTTATCCGCCCAAATGCCAAAACTCGGCAGAGGGTATGTATGTGCAGAGAGTGAAATTGCAGCGATAAACATGGTACTTGGTGCTGCAGCTACAGGGGTAAGAGCTATGACCTCCTCATCATCTCTTGCCGTAGCTCTGATGCAAGAAGCTCTTTCCTATGCCGCATCGGATGAACTGCCGATAGTTCTTGTTAATGTTATGAGAGTCGGTCCGGGGTTAGGATATATTTACCCTGCCCAGGGTGATTACAATCAATCTGTATATGGAGGAGGGAATGGTGATTACAAAATTATAGTACTGGCACCGGCAACGGTTCAGGAATGTATTGATTTTACTTATAGAGCATTTTACCTTGCTCAAAAATACAGGAATCCGGTAATACTTCTTGCTGACGGTCTTTTAGGACAAATGATGGAACCTGCATATTTCAGAGAAAATCCATATCCGGAAGTAGATGTTTCTTCCTGGGCATTAACCGGAGCTAAAAATCGCGATTCAAGAGCTATTTACTCTCTTGGACCTGATGAAAAGAAACAAATCCAGCATATTTATAACCTGTTCAAGAAATTTGAAATTATTGCAGAGAATGAAACTTCTTATGAAGAATTTGAGACTGAAGATGCAGATATTATACTAACTGCATTCGGTTCCATGACGCGTAATATTAAAGCCGCAATGAAAGTTCTGAGAAGCAAAGGTATAAAAGCGGGATGTTTCAGACCGATTACATTGTCACCATTCCCTAATAAAAGAATTAACGAACTTGCCGGTCAAGGTAAAGACTTCCTTGTTGTTGAAATGAATATGGGACAGATGTTCAAGGATGTTAAATACTCTGTTGGAGGTCAATCCCGTACAGGATTAGTTAATCGCCCCGTCGGTGAATGGTTGAGCGTTGAGGAAATTGTTGAAGCAGTTGAAAATTTTATGGAGAAAAGTTATGCAGCAAGTATTCAGTATTCCTAAATCAATGAAAAAAGATTTCAAATATACCTTTTGTCCGGGGTGTGACCATGGAGTTGCAATAAGACTTGTTGCAGAACTTTTGGATGAAATGAATCTAAGAGAAAATACAATCTGTTCGACATCCATCGGCTGTTCTGTATTCTTATATGATTTTCTTGATGTAGACTGCGTGGAAGCCCCTCACGGCAGAGCTTGCGCATCGGCGACAGGAGTAAAAAGAGCCCGACCGGATAAGTTTGTGTTTACATATCAGGGTGACGGTGACTTTGCATCAATCGGTCTGGCAGAATCTATGCATACTGCACTGAGAGGCGAGTGTGTTTCCGCTATTTGCATAAACAATACTACCTATGGAATGACTGGCGGACAGTTGGGACCTACTACCATCATGGGACAGGTTACAACAACTTCTCCTTACGGCAGAAACAGAGAATATTACGGCTATCCGATAAGAGTAGCTGAGCAAATTGCTTTATGTGACGGTACTGCTTATTCTGCGAGAGTTGCATTAGATACTATCCCTCATATTAATCAGGCAAAACAGGCGCTCAAAAAGGCTTTTGAAGTTCAGCTTCAAGGTCTGGGCTTCGGCTTTGTTGAAATTCTTTCTTCTTGCCCGACTAATTGGCACATGACTCCACAGGAAGCTCATATTAGAGTTAAGGAAGAAATGATACCGGTATTTCCACTTGGTGTTTATAAAGACATAACAACAGAAAAAGGTGAATAATGGAAAAGAATTTTATATTAGCGGGTTTTGGCGGTCAAGGTATACTTTTAGCAGGAACTATCCTAGCAAATTCATTTATGCTTGAAGGCAAAAATGTTACCTGGTATCCTTGTTATGGTGCTGAAATGAGAGGCGGAACCGTAAATTGTGAAATTGTTGTTTCAGACTCGGAAGTAAGTTCCGTCCATAAGCAGGATACGGATTATGCTCTGGTTTTAAATCAGCAGTCTTTTGATAAGTTTGTTCATAGAGTTAAATCCGGCGGAACCATTATTTCTAATTCAACTCTTGTTGCGGAGTCTCGTCCGAGAAGTGATATTGAATATGTCTTTGCGCCAATGACTCAAATCGCAAACGAACTGGGTAACAGCAAGGTAACAAACATGGCTGCGCTTGGCGTACTTGCATCAGTGTGTGATGTTGTATCAAAAGAATACTTAGCTAAAGGGTTTGAAAAAGTTATGGCCGGAAAGAAAAAAGAGCTCCTTCCGTTGAATATTAAAGCTCTTGAGCGGGGTTACGGTGCTCATACTCAAGCCAAATAATCTAATATAGCGCCACCAATTTCCTCATTTGGATCAAACGGGCAGTTTTTGGGGGGATTTATTGAATTTTGGATAAGCATAGTCCAAAGCGGTCCAAAAGCATCCGGAATTTTTATTTTACGATAAATACCCGCCAGAAAAGTTTGGATATTGGGAGACTTTGTATCGTTATACTTTGATAGAGCCGGATATAATTTATCCACACCTTTTACCCCATCATCTATCATCCTGTTTAAGATGTATAAATCTTCAAGAACTTCTGCCTCATCTTTCGGGTTTTCAAGAGATTTTTGGATTTTTTCAAGTTCATTTTCCCGCTTCTCAGCTCTTGCAGAAACCCGTTCCTCATCAAAAAGGCAGTAATTTCGATATTGGTTTGTATAAGATATATCTATCATATTTTTGTTAAAACCCGTAAATTAAAAATTTTCCTAAAAAAACATAAAAAATAATGTTCCTGCGGCCAAAGCAGGCACAAAAGGTAAATAGTGCCTATTATCAGTCGACTTAATATTCTTTAAGACAGATATCGCAAGTAAAATACCGGTAATTATAACAAATGAAAAGGCAAGCCAGCTTTGAAAAGCTGCTTTAAATACAACAACAGCAAGCGTAAACAGAATAAACAGTATACACGTAATTTTATTATTAATTTTATATTGATTGTATATATAAACAGGAAGAGTAAAAATTAGAGCAGCTGCTATTGAATACAAAAGTATAAGGGAAAATCCACCCATACCAAAATAAGAGCCCAGAGCAGCTGCAACATAAGTATCGGCTTCTCCCATAACCCGTGTTTTTGCAGGAAGTATACAACCTGTTAGTGCAATCAATTCAATTATAACAGCACCTGTTATAAGTCCGACCGCAGCAGCAATTATGCTACCGGTTCTTAAATAGCAAAATAATAATCCGCATAAAGCAAGTATAATTGCAATATTACAATCAACAAGTTTTTCTTTAATATCAGTTGTTGTCATTATAATAAGTCCGGAAAGTAAGATTATCGCAAAAAGAGTGTCAGTACTCAAACCGAATTTTAAATATGCAAAAACAAACATAAGCATTGTAACAAGCTCTACCACAGGATATTGTAAACTTATTTTTTCTTTACAGAAATAGCATTTGCCCCTTAAAAAAATATAAGATAAAACTGGTATATTATGCCAGGGATAAAGTTTATGTCCGCATTTTGGACACTTAGATGCAGGAAAAACTATACTCTCTCCACTTAAAGATCTTATAATTACAACATTATAAAAACTACCTAAACACAATCCTACAATACATATAAGCAGGAGCAAGTAATTATTCATTTTTAGACTCCGGCATAGATTCAAGCTCCGCAATCATTTTATATATCATAGAAAAAGCTTTTTTCATTCTCCTTGAAACTTGCATTTGCGAAAGATTGAGTTCTTTGGCAATTTCTTTTTGATTCATATCTTTGAAATAATACATACCGATTATTTTTTTTGGCTCAGGCGGCAGCTTCTTAATAACCTCGGTTAAAATTATTTTGGCATCGTTAATTTCTGATGTATCTTGATAATCCTCAGAAGAAATTACCTCTTCATAAGGTCTATTATCTTGATCAGATCTGTAGATATCTTCAAAAGAAAATATAGTTCCTCTTCTGTCTGCCTGCATAGCTGCATCGACATTTTTGGCCGATATTTTCAATGCAGAAGCAACATCTTCATTTGTAAGCTCATTTAATTCTTCCGCCGTCAAAGCTTTAGTAAAGTTATTAATACGATAAGACAATTCCTGTATATATCTGGGTACACGTATAGCTGACAGTCTGTCCCTTAAGTAATGCTTCATTTCTCCTATTATAAGATATCCTGCATAGGTTCGAAAATTACTATCTTTATCACTGGAATAACTATCAATGGCTTTCAACACCCCAATACAACCGGCTTGAATCATATCTTCAACAGGGTCACTTGAACGACGAGCAATTACCTTAGCTATATGCTTCACAACCGGTATCATTTTAGTAACTATAATAGTCTTGATTTTAGCTCGTTCAAGTTTATTATTTGAAGAATGATATACTTCCAGCAGGTTTTCTATTAAATTGTAGATTGATGTATCATTGCCTTTCAAGATATAACTCCGATTACGATATATGCATGATATCATGAGAATCCCCCTTTTTCAATTTACAGATAGAATATAAGATTGATTATAAAATCTGCAAAAAGCATATAAACTGTTGATAAGACTGCCGCACGAGTGGTTGAAACACCTACATCTTTTGCACCGCCTCTGGTTTCATACCCTTGAGTT
>CALUTN010000113.1 GCA_944323665.1 Candidatus Gastranaerophilales bacterium
TCTACACTCTTTCCCTACACGACGCTCTTCAGATCTTTCACTTTCTTTTCCGGCATTAAAGAGTCTGACATCCGTCCAGTCAGAAGGTATAACAGAAAGCTGTTTTTTGTCTTTTAGAAATAATTCCGGGTGGGCGAGAAATAAGTCGTATGCTCCGCAGCTTGGAAGATCGACAATAACTTTTATTCCTCTTTTGTGGCATTCATCCACAAAATACTTAGCCTGCTCCATTGGAGTTAGAGAAGAAGTCATATCAACAAGCTGGTGATTTATACTCCAAAAATCCGACATAGAATATAAACATCCTGCCGTGCCGAGGGATTTTAGTTTACCTGTCGGAGTTATAGGGAGGATGTGCAATGTATTTATATTAAGAGCCTTAATCTCATCTAATCTTTCAACCGCATTTATAAAATTACCGCTTTCTTCGTCATTATCAATAATTCCGTTTCCGTTTGTATCTTTTGCATTAAAGGTCCGGAGGTTTATCGCACAGATAACGGCTTTATTGTTTAAAAACATCGTCCTCAGCCCCGGATAGCCGGATGCATAAGAAGAATTAACAAACCCTAATAACAAAAGAAGAATTAAAAGACCTCTTAACCTCATTTTGCCTCCTATATATTAATTTTAACAAATCAGTATTATAATTACAATATGAACTATTATTATAAAAGAACCAAAATTGGGTATTTAACTATAACAGAGGAGAATAAAGCTGTTACAAGTATTCGTTTTGGAAAGTTTAATTGTGAAGGAAATTTTATCCTTTCGCCTTTAATTCAGAAAACATTCCTGGAGCTGGAAGAATATTTTGAAGGCAAGAGAAAAACTTTTGATATAAAACTAAAGCCTAAAGGCACAGAGTTTCAAAAAAAAGTTTGGAAAGAGCTTGAAAAGATTCCGTACGGAGAAATCCGAAACTACAAAGATATAGCGGAAGCCTGCGGAAATCCTAGAGCATCCAGAGCTGTAGGGATGGCAAACAACAAGAATCCACTCCCTATAATCATACCTTGCCACAGAGTAATAGGCTCAAACGGTAAACTTACAGGCTATGCCGGAGGATTAAAAATAAAAGCAGCGCTCTTAAGAATTGAGCATAGTTGAAATAGTTTCGGCAGCAACCTGAGCAGAATATTTATCTGAAAGTTTTTCTTTAACTTTGCCTAACTCATTTATCATTTCATCACGGCAAGTCTTGTCATACAGAAGTTTCTCTGTCTTGTAGCATATATTATCAACATTAAACTTGGATTGAATAAGTTCAGGCACAATATCCTTTCCCATAATAATATTTGGCAGAGAAACATTTCTTATACATCTTACCAAAAGATAGAGAATATAAAGAATCCATGGACCTCTATAGCCTATTATCATAGGTGTTTGATAAAGAGCCGCCTCAAGAGCAACAGTTCCTGATGCAAGAATCAAAGAATCAGAAACACTCAATAATGCTTGGTTTTCGCCTTTTATAACCTTAAAATCCGTATTTTTGATATATTTATTAAAAACATCGTCTTTAAGATTAGGTGCATGTGAAATACATATTTGAAGTTCCGGATGCTGCTTTTGAAGTTTTTTTGCAGCCTTGATAAAGGTCTCTCCAAAAAATTTTAGTTCCAATGGGCGTGAACCCGGGAAAACCGAAACGAGTCTTCTTTTAGAATCCAAACCGTGTTCAGCAAAGAATCTTTCTCTGTCAGCCTTAGGAGGAAGCTGCTTTACAAGTGGATGACCGCAATAAGTTACATCAATTCCGTATTCTTTATACATATCTTCTTCAAACGGAAATATACAAAGCACTTTATCTACGTATTTTTTTATCCCTTTAATACGCCATTTTCTGCTTGCCCAAACTTGAGGCGGAATATAATGTACAACTTTTATTCCATGACCTTTTAATCTCTTTGCAACTCTTAAATTAAATGTTCCGTAATCAATGAGCAGAACCAAATCAGGTTTGTATTCATCAAGAATATATTCAACTACGTCATTTTCAAGTTTTAAGTGGTCTATTGCCATCTTAAGACTAAACCCGAAAGCTGACATTTTTGAATGGTCGCAAAAAAGCAAAGCCCCGGCATTTTTAAGATTCTCTCCGCCGATTCCTTGTACTTCAATATCAGGGTTTAATTCTCTTAGGTTTTGAACCACTTTCCCGGCATGAATATCACCTGAATATTCCCCTGTAATAACGAAAACTTTTTTCATACTAAACAGCCATTACCACAATATTGTGTTTGTTTGCAAATTTTACAACTTCTTCTTTATCAACAATGATTGTCTCACCGGCTTCTACAGCAATTAAATCAGCCTTGTACTTTTTTTTTTTTTTTTGGGTTCTTAAGCCTATAGCCGGAATATCAAATCTTTTGTCTTGAGACGGTTTTGCAACCTTTACAACCCGCGAATTTTTCTTGGCAATTTTGCATCCTCTCTTGATACAGTTATCAGTCCCTTCAATCGCTTCCACAGCCATAATCATCTTATCTTTAATTACGACAGATTGCCCTACATCAAGTTTTCCGGTTTCTTTAGCCAGCCAATAACCATAATTTACATCTTCTATCTGCTCCGGCGTCGGTTGAACTTTTCCCAGCACTCCGGATGGAATCATCAAATTTTTAATAAAAAGTGTTTGGTCAAGTATTGTTATACCTATTTTTTCTAACTCTTCAATTATCATAAGCATAACTTTGTCATCGTTAAGTCTGATTGCTTGCTTTATAAATTCTACGGCACGTGAATCAAATTTCGGACGTTTAATAAGAATGGTCTTGCTTACTTTACCTAAAAATGTAATTTGCTTAACCCCTTCTGCCTTAAGAGTATCCTCAATTTTCTGAACCTCCCCGGGACAAAATGAATAGACTTTTGAACAATACTTCTTTAACTGTGCATAATTATCACTTGATAAAGATATCGCAACAACATCAAACCCGTTTTCTTTGGCATATTGAGCCATCTTAACGGGTAAGAGTCCGTCACCTGCAATTAAACCCTGTTTCTGCTCTAAAGCAATAGACATTCTTGGTATTCCCTCCTGAAAACATTCTTCAATTTTATAATACTATAAACACGAACTCAGAGTAAAATGAATTACGGTTTTGTAACAATAATTTATCCTTGGAAAAATAAATGCGCAAAATTTTTTATGTCCGAACTTATATTAAATATACTTAATATTTTGTAAAAAAGACTATCGCTAAACCTAATTTCGGTGTAAAATAAAAAAGTATCACAAATTTTGCCAGAACGCAGAAAGGACACGCCATGGTGCTTGAAATGACCTATCCTCAGCTTGAAAGAGCGGTTAATCCTACTCATGATATCAAGTTATTTGCAGGACGATCTAATCCGGCGCTGGCACAGGAAATTGCTGATTACCTTGGAACAACTATAGGGCCCATGGTTATCAAGAATTTTGCTGATGGTGAAATATATGTTCAGGTTAAGGAAAGTATCAGAGGTGATGATGTTTTTATAATACAACCTCTCTGCAATCCTGTAAATGAGAACTTAATGGAGCTTTTGATTATAATAGATGCCTTCAAAAGGGCCAGTGCTAAGACGATAACTGCAGTAATACCTTATTATGGATATGCAAGACAAGACCGGAAGACTTCCGGAAGAGAGGCAATTACAGCCAAACTTGTTGCTGACTTGCTTACAACTGCAGGAACAGACCGGGTTCTTGCCATGGACTTACACACGGGACAGATTCAGGGATTTTTTAATATACTTGTGGATCATATTTTTGCGGCGCCCATTCTTGTTGATTATGTAAAAGGCCTCAATATTGATCCGGATGAAATGGTAGCCGTAAGTCCGGATATGGGCGGTGCAAACAGAACCAGATATTTTGCTAAAAAACTTGATTGCCCCATGGCAATTATTGACAAAAGACGTGATAAACATAATGAAGCGATTGCAGCTCATATTATAGGTGATGTTAAGGATAAAGTATGCTTAATGTTTGATGATATGATTGATACAGCGGGAACTATCTGTGAGGCTTCAAAGCTGTTAAAAACGAAGGGTGCAAAAGCCGTATATGTAGGTGCAACACATGCAGTGTTCTCAGGTCCTGCTATTGAAAGATTAAAAGAGGCTCCTATAGAAGAATGTATTATAACTAATACAATTCCTTGGTCAAAAGAAAAGCTTCCTCCGAATGTTAAGCAGTTGTCTGTTGCCCCCCTGTTAGGACAAGCAATTTCAAGAATCCACGATGATGAATCTGTAAGCTCCCTCTTTGGATTTGAAAAAGAAATGAAGGTTTAACATTAAATTCCCCTTGGTGTATAATTATCGGTGGGGGGGGATTTTTTAAATGTATAACGTTAACTCATCTGCCGCAGAAGAATTTATTTCTCATGAAGAAGTTCTGGAGACATTGGACTATGCTGAGAAAAATAAAAATAATACGGCTCTTATAGATAAAATTTTGGAAAAAGCACGCCTAAGAAAGGGGCTCAATCATAGAGAAGCTTCTGTCTTGCTCTCCTGTGAAATTGATAAAAAAAATAAAGAAATCTTTGACCTTGCAAAAAAAATTAAGCATGAGGTCTACGGTAACAGAATCGTACTATTTGCACCTCTCTACTTATCAAATTATTGTGTAAACGGGTGTGTATATTGTCCTTATCATTATCAGAACAAACATATACCGCGGAAAAAACTTACACAAGATGAAATTATAAAAGAGGTAACTGCGCTTCAGGATATGGGTCATCGCAGGATTGCCATTGAACTTGGCGAAGATCCGATTAATAATCCTATAGAATATGTTCTGGAATCAATTAAAACTATCTATAACGTAAAACATAAAAACGGTGCTATCCGAAGAGTTAATGTAAATATAGCCGCAACAACCGTTGAGAATTACAGAAAACTTCATAATGCCGATATAGGAACATATATTCTTTTCCAAGAAACATATCATAAAAAAAGTTATGAAAGATTACATCCGAAAGGTCCCAAACATAATTATGCCTATCATACGGAAGCAATGGACAGAGCTATTGAAGGCGGTATCAAAGATGTAAGTATAGGAGTACTTTTCGGGTTAGAACTTTATAAGTACGAATTTACAGCCCTTTTAATGCACTCCGAACATCTTGAAGCAAAATTTGGTTTTGGCCCTCACGCAATCAGCATTCCGCGGATAAGGAAAGCCGATGACATAGATCCGTTAGCTTTTGATAATGGTATTGATGATAATACTTTTCTTAAAATTGCTGCCTGCATAAGGGTTGCAAATCCGTTTGCCGGTATGATTATTTCTACCAGAGAGACGGAGGAGTGCCGCTCTAAGCTGCTTGAATTAGGTATTTCTCAGATAAGCGGCGGGGCAAAGACGAGGGGAGGAGGATATACGGAAAAAGA
>CALUTN010000114.1 GCA_944323665.1 Candidatus Gastranaerophilales bacterium
ATGGTATTGTGACAATTGTAATACATTTAATGAAGCTAAAAATACTAAATGTATTAATTGTGAATATAAGCCTGAAACTCAACAGGTTGTTTAAAATTATTTTGCAAAGCTTGTTTTAACTCTATTGCTTTGGCAATATAGACTTTATTAATTGTTTTACAATAGTTTGCTTCTTCCATATTGCTATGTTCATTAATTTCCGGAATCACTACTCTTTCAATAAACCGAAGATAACTATGTATAGTAAAAAGATTTTTATTTATTTTATTTCCATAATATAAATTCAGCAGATTTTGCATCTTACCCTGGTTAAGATAATCTTTATCTTTTACGGAAAGGTGTTTTTTTAAGTTCGGATATGAGTCGATATGTTTGGTTACTTCTGCTTCCAAATCGCTTAGTGTGTACAAATCCGGCTCATTAAAGCTTAATTGGGTATAAGTTTCATTATTATGCATTGATTTAAAGATACTGTTTATTACAAAAAAGTTTTTATGAATATATGAAAACGGAGGGGTAATGACAAATTTTTCGGAATCTTTAACGTTTATATTGTTAAGTTTAAAATTCCTTTTTTGCTGGGCAATTTCTTTTATTGTACTGTCATTTAGACCTGCATATATCATTGAATTATATTCAAAAAAACTTAAGTAATACTTATAGGCACTTCCCTCCCATTTTTGCAGAGCATCAGCGGAAATCTTGTGATTGCTTATTAATGACATAAATTTTTCTGATAAATCAGGAGCTTTTGTTTTAATTTCATTATATATTGATGCAAGTTCATACAAATTTTCGTTGTAAAAACTGTTTATATTTTTTAATTGAATTTGCTTAACACTTTTAGGTATGGGATTTTGATTCAAATCTTTAATAAAATCCTCTATAGTTGTTTGTTTTTCAGTATTATCTTTTTCTTTGGCTATAAGAGTATATGAATCAGTAATATGAGGATAATCCTTGATAATTTTCAGAACTTCCGCATCCATCTTTACCGGTTCAGCATTTGATTCAAGAGAATATAAATTATATTTTGAAATAATATTGTTCAGGTTATCAGAATCCCGGCATAATTTTAATTCCTTAATTAAGTTTTTAGCGATTTCTTGATTCGTTAGGAGTTCATTATCGGCAGAATAGTGTTGTCCTTTATAGTTCATACCGCAAAACTTGTTATACAAAGCTGTAAGCTGCGTATTTTCTTCATCTTGTACAGACAAATTGTTTGAAATTTGTTCAAGGGTATCTGCTAATTCAATTTCGTAATCAGCCTGATGGCCCTTATGTTTTGAGAATTGAAATTTAATATTTTTAGCTGCTTCCGGATTCTGTTCTGTTTCAAAACTGTCTCCATCAATATTCTGAGTTTTTTTGACAGACATGCTGTCATTATCCGGAAGCTCGTTCTCACTATTTCCGGTTAGTATTTCCGTTAGTTGAGCGGCTGTTGCTGTTATTAAAGATGCAATTGCAGCAAAAAATACATTTTTTTGTTCCGGATTTGAAATCTGGGATTTTATTTTTTGTGTTAAACTATCCGATTTAATTGCTTTTGATAGTTCTTTACAAATTTCTTCTGTGGTTTCGGATACAAATTTCGGATTCGTCTTTCCGTAAAAAACAGGTAATGTTGTTTTCTTTTCAGGATTATATTGAATTATTTGTGATATCTTCATAATTTTTTCCATAAATAGTATTAAGCTGTAGTTTGATTCAAGGCTTTTGCCCAGAGTTCATCTGAAAACTTATTATTACAATTTTCAAACATTTTGAAAACTTCTTTATGATTTTTTATTGTTTTATTTTCTGCGGTCAAGTATTCATATTCGGCTAATCTTCCTTTATCGGCCATTCTGTGTCGGTTTTCGGTTTCGTATTTAACACTGTATTCAAGTCCTAAAAGCCACTCTTTTCGGGCTTCATCCAATTCGTCCTGCTTTTTGTATAATTGGTCTTTTAGTGTTGTATTATCCGGATTTTTGTCGATTTGGGCTTTTATATTATTGATTTCCCGTTTAATTTGTTTCATTTCTGACTCAACTTTGTCCATATCTTTCCAGATTTCTCCGATAGGGAAAATATCTACATCCATAAGTCTATCTACCTTATATCTGTATTTGTTTTCTATGTAATTGTATATTTTAGGTACTTGTTTTTCAATTTCCGGGTACTTTTTAAAAAATTCTTTATTAGTTTTAATTATTTGTTGTTGAGCTTTTTGAGCATCATCATAGTGGGTCATTCTCTCATCATAAATATTTACATTCTCTCTGAGATATTGTTCATATTGCTCGGAAATTTTATCTAATACTTGTTTTTTTGATAATGGTTTTGGATTTAATGATGCAGGCTGGTGTATTTCCGGGTTTTCCCCGGAATTAATTATTTCGATAAGCTCTTCGGTCGAATATTTTTCATCAACATTTATGTTGTTTTTTTTAATTTGAAACCAGAATTTATTCAGGCGGGAGGGATTAATAATCTTTTTTTGTAAATACTCATCTTCTAATTTTTCAAGATTTTTAAAATAATCTAAAGCAGGTTTATTTTTAGCAGCTTCCAGTTTAATATTTTTGTCCAAAGTTTTGAACACAGATTCAAGATTGCCCTTGTTTTTTATTTCTTCCAGTAATTCAGGCAATTCATTATTTTCCGGATCTTTTTCCAAAAGAGAATTTGCATGACAAATTTTAGCAATAAGTGCTGCTTTAGTATTATTTAATCTGGTAAATCGATCAAGTTTCATACGATTATTCAGAATTTCAAGTAAAGCTTCTTTTTCTAAAGCTGTTTCCGGCATTTTTACCGGAAGTTTTACTGCCCAAATATCCTGGCTAAGCATTATTTTTAACTGGTTTTTTAATATTTCCGGATTAGGGCCGCCTTTTGAAATAATATTATTTTGTTTGGCAAATTGTTTATTATAATGCCGGTTATAGGATACAGGCTGGATGAACATAGAATACCTTTCTTGGATAATACACATGTAGTTATAAAAACAGACAAAGATATTTTTGCTAATTTAATATAAAAAAGTTAAATATTCTTAATATTGAATTTGTTTTAAATAGTATTGAATTTTTTCTAAAAACACTTTAGCTGCCGGAGAAAAAACCTGATATTTTTTCCAGACAATATTCAATCCTGATTCCAGTTTTGGTTTGAGAGGACGAAAACAAAGATTTCCGGAAGTATTAACAAGCTTATCCAAGGTAATCGCGTATCCGATTCCTGCTTCTACCATAATTCCTGCATTAAAAATCAGATTATATGTAGCTGTAATATTTAAGTTCTCAAACTCACTTCCGAACCAGTCCAAAAATCCGCTGCCTGCGGAATATTTAGGGGTCATTTGCCGTGAGGCTATTAGGGGCAAATTTTTTAAATCTTTGAGTTCAATTTCCTTTTTCTTGGCTAATGGGCTGTCTTTTCTCATAATGACCCCCCAGGTATCTTTTTGCGGGAGTTCTATATTATCATATTTAGATAAATCAATCGGCTGAATTAATACTCCAAAATCCAACAGCCCTCTATCCAATTTCTCGGTTACATCTTCCGCATTTCCGCTGTGGAGATGGAATTTTATCTCAGGATAATTATTTTGAATTTCTTTTATAATTTGTGCAATGTATTTCATAGAATCAGTCTCACCGCAGCCTATATAAATATCACCTGCAAGAATATTTTTTAGCGAGTTGAATTCTTCTTCTGTTTTTTCAACCATGTCGACAATTTCTTGTGCTCTTTTTCTGAGTATCATTCCTTCAGGGGTCAGTGAGACTCTATATTTTCCTCTTATAAGAAGTTTTTGTCCGAGTTCTTTTTCCAAATCCTGCAATTGGCGCGAGAGTGTCGGCTGGGTGAGATGAAGAGAGTTAGCGGCACCTGTTATGCTTCCTTCTCTTGCAACCGTTAAAAAGTATTTTAGTACTCTGATTTCCATAAAAATATGATACGAGTTTTAAATATGCTTGTCAAGCATATTTAAATATGTAATATAAGTATTTGCTATTTTAAAAAAGGGATAAATAATATAAATATAAAGGGCAATTAATAATGTATGAAAAAATTATTCAAAACTTAAAAGATGCGGACTGCGATTCCTGCTTTATAGATAAATTCCTTAATGCAAGCGGTAAGGAGCGTCTATGTTTGCTTAATCGTTACAGAAAGAGTCTTTTGGAAAATTTACATGTTTGCCAGAAAAAATTGGACTGTCTGGATTACCTTATTTTTAATCTTGAACAGGAAAAAAATATTTAAAGAAGCGAGGTATTTTATGAAAAACAGAATTGAAAACCAAACATTTGATATGGAACGCTCTTTATACAATATAAAAGATACAGAAGTTGTTAATTGCATATTTGCGGGCGAAGCAGACGGAGAATCTGTTTTGAAAGAATGCAGAAGAATAGATGTAAACGATTGTTCTTTTTCTTTAAGGTATCCGCTCTGGCATGCTAAAAAATTCTCTCTTAAACATATTTTTATGGATGATAAAGCCCGCGCTCCTTTGTGGTATTCAGATAACGGTAAGATATCAGACAGCGAAATTAACGGGATAAAATGTTTACGAGAATGTAAAAATATTTCTGTTAATGGCTGCAAAATCATATCTCCTGAATTTGGCTGGCGATGTAAGGGGGTAAAAATCTCAAATTCAACAATTGATTCAGTGTACTTTTTATTTGAATCTAAAGATGTTGAAATTGATAACCTTAATATGACCGGCAAGTATTCTTTTCAGTATATGAAGAATTTAACCATAAAAAATTCCAGCCTTGATACAAAAGATGCTTTCTGGCACAGCAAAAATATTACGGTAGAAAATTCTATTGTTAAAGGTGAATATTTGGGCTGGTTTAGTGAGAATCTAACTTTTATTAACTGCAAAATTATCGGCACTCAGCCGCTTTGCTATTGTAAAAATCTTAAACTTATTAACTGCACAATGGAAGATACTGATTTGGCTTTTGAATATTCAGATGTGGAAGCTGATATTAAAGGAAAAATTCTTTCGGTCAAAAATCCCAAATCCGGTGTTATTACAGCTGATAATGTAGATAAAATTATATCGGAAGATGCCGTAATGAAGTGCAACGGAAAAGTTGTATTAAGAGGTTTGGCAAATTGCACTGAACCATTAGAAAAATGTGTATAAGGAAAGGAAAAAATAATGGAAATAATAAGAGTTAATACCCCGCGAGGATTAGAACTAAAGGGCGCAATCTGGGGCGATAATACGATGGATACCGTTGTTATTATAATGAGCGGTATATGTTCCAATGTGTTTCAAAACGACCTGCTTGTATCAACAGGTGAACTTTTGAGTGCAAATAATATTGCCTGTATTGCAGGACATGC
>CALUTN010000115.1 GCA_944323665.1 Candidatus Gastranaerophilales bacterium
TATTCCGAACATGAGGTCTAAAAAGTGGTAGATAATAGGTCAGCAGGTTTTTTTGGAATCGGCGGTGCTTTCAATTTTAAAAGCGGCGATCCTTCCGGCACTGCAGCTAAGATGAGTCAGGATAAATATGGCTCTGAAGCCATGTACCTTCCTCCTGCGGAGGCTGAAGAAGGACAGGATGATTTTTATAATCAGCCTTTCGTCGACAGAAGCGCACTTTTGCGTGCAACCCTTAACTCTCTTGCCATGACAAATGTAGCGTCCGTTTTAAATTCTCAGAAGCACAAACAATCCATAAAAAATATTTTGGATAAAAATGAAGGGGATGATGCTGAAAACTTTGACGGAGATTCAGAATCAGAAGGTGATGCAGAACAAGAAAAATCAGAGGAAGAGTTGTAGGATAAATCCTCCGTTTTTACTATTCACAATGGATGGTTTGTGATATAATCTTGCTACACACAAGAGGTGCAGGCAAATGTCTAAAGAAACGAAAAAAGTAAACGGACACAAATCAACTTTAAGAACTCCAAAATTCTACAACAGATGGAGACGCATCTTTCAGTTTTTGGTGACACATGTCTTTTATATGATAAGATTTAAGCTTGTATATAGATTAGAAGTTCAGGGAAGAGAGAATATCCCTGAAAACAGTGATTATATTGTTGCGCCGAATCATCTTTCCACTCTTGATCCTCCGTTAGTAAGTGCTGTATTAAACAGAGGAGTCGCTTATATGGCAAAAAAAGAGCTGTTTGATAATATATTTTTACGCTGGTGGCTGAACTGGCTGGGAGCGTTTGCAGTTGATAGAGAAAATCTTGGGGTATCAACTATTAAAACAGTTATTTCACTTAAAAAAACAGGATGGGTTCTTGGAATTTTTCCTCAAGGAACAAGACAGGAGCCTGGGACAATAAGCAATATAACAAAAGGTTTTGCTTCTCTTGCTAAAACAACTAAGTGTGGAATTCTTCCCGTGGGAATTATCGGAACACAAGATGTTAAGAGACTTCCTTTTAGCGGTAAGATTGTTGTCAGAATAGGAAAGCTCATTCCTTACTCGGACGATGTAAATGATATGGTTGATAAATGGGGTCAATCTATACAAGAACTTACCGGATACAAATATGAACCGGTTTCGGTTTAGGTTAAAAGTAAATACTGGAATGTTATTAATGAAAAAGAATTACAACAGAAGAACAGAAAAAGATTATGGGTTTTTAAGGACATTGTATTACAACTGGTTTGTACTATGTGTTGTTTATCCGGTATCCAAGCTAATGTATAACATCAAGATTGAAGGTCGTGAAAATGTTCCGCAAACATCAAATTTAATTTTTGCGGGGAATCATGTATCATATCTTGACCCTCCGCTATTGACCCTTGCTGTTGGGAAAAATGTTGCATATATGGCGAAACAAGAACTTTTTAACGATAAAAATTGGCTGCTCCGTTTTCTGGTGCATTCATTGGGCGGTTTTGCAGTTAATAGGGAAAAACCTGAATTGGCAACATTTAAAACGGTTAAAGCTGTTTTTAATACGCATTGGTCGCTTGGAATTTTTCCGCAGGGCAGGATTATTAAAGAACCGGTTATTGAAAATATTCACAAAGGTTTTGTAATGTTTGCCAAAAAGTTTAAAGCTGATATTGTTCCTGTTGGTATATGCGGATTTGATGGATATGCAAAAAAGCTTTTTGAAAAGCATATGACTGTAAAAGTAGGAAAACCAATATCTTATACGCTTGACGAAGATGAGATTGTGAAGGAATGGGCTGCTCAAATTTCTGAAATGACAGGGTTTGAAAATCGTATAGGTTATACCGAAAAAATTACCGGTTAAATCCGGAGCAAATTTTATTTTTACCGGCTTTTGTATTATCGGAAGGCGCGTATGTATATTTTACCTGTTAATAATTTTAATATTCGAAACAAGACATTAGGCACCAAGGAATCTAAAATGGTTCCTGTTTCTCCAAATGTGGCGTTCAAAAGTGTAAAAATAGCGGATCTTGTTGAAAATAAGGTATCTAATAATATGGAACGTCTGAACCGTATTGCAACTACTTATCTTGATATTTTGGAGTCTGTTGCTGCAAAGCTGAAAGATAAGGGAGTTATTTTTGATCGAGCTTATTGTGAACAAAATCCTGTAAAATCGCCTAAATCATATACTTCTAAAATTGTTCGTTCCGGTTCATTTAAAGTCCCGGATGCAATAAGGGCGACCCTTTATATGACAAATCCTTATGATTTATCAATACTAAATAATGATCTTTTACCCGAGTTGAAAAAAAGAGGGTATGTAATATCTAATACGGAGATGAAAGTCAGGGATTTAAAAAAAAGAGGTTACATTCCGGAATCCGGAGAAAAAGATGAAACAGAAAAAATTATTCCGGATTTGGATATAAGACTGGCAGATGTGGATGATCAAGTTTCCGTATTAGATTTTGCATACCGTTATGCTATTAGTAGACCTCAAAAATCCGGGTATGAAGATATTCAGATGAGGTTGGTACGAAGTTTTGAAAAGCGCAAATATCCGCTTCAGCATGAGCTTTTAATACTTTTCGGACCAAATTATGCGGAAGCTAAACATTTTGAATCTGAAAAAGTATACAGTGTGCTTAGAAAATTTGAAGAATTAAACGTTAAGGTAAAGGCCAATGAAGAGAACCCGGATATTAAGCTCATATATCGTTATATTGACCTTATTGAAAAGATGATGAGAGGTAAAATTTCACATAAGCTTTACGAAAATGCTAAGAATAAAGATATGTTCGGTATTGATGAAGAAATTCCTATAACTTTTTTAAAATCAGATCTGGATCAATTTGAACACTATTTTAAAGTTTTAAAAAGCAAGATATCTTCATATTACAGGAAGGAAAAACAGGCTGTCATGAATAATCCCGAACAGCTTAAAATTTTATCCAGAGAACAACGTATTGACAGAGCAAGAATTAATACTATATATGACAAATTATCGGATACAATAGCAGTATTTGTCAAAAATAAAAAAAGAGAAAAGAATTAATGTTTTGAATCTTTTTTATGGTATTTTTTCGAATTTTTATTATGTTTTTTGGTAAACTGCTGTTGCCCTGTGCCATAAGAAGTTTGAATCCTTTTTACACTGAAAACTTCAGGCATTGCCTGAATTGCATTCATAACTTTTCTTAAAGTTTCAATGTTATCAAGCTCTATACCCAATTCAATAATGCCAAGCTTATTGTTTTTGGATTTGACATTAGCGTAATTAATATTTGTGTTATTATCGGAAACAACTCCGATAATATCCTTTAAAAGTCCCATTTTCTCAGCAGTTTCAATTCGTATAGTAGTACTGTAAGTTTTATTGACATTATTCCCGCTCCAGCGGATATCAAGAAGTCTTTCCGGCGGGATATCATCAAGAGTTCTGCAATCCAACCTATGAATACTGACACCTTTTGAGCGGGTAACAACTCCTACAATAGGTTCGCCGGGAATCGGAGAACAGCATCTGGCAAAAGAATATAATAAACCTTCAAGTCCGATAATATCCTTGTCGGATGCTTTTTTAGGCCGATGTTGAACCTGTGATTCCTGCTTAGGAGGTTTTTTCAGCCGATTTACTATTTTGTTAACGGTTGTTTCACCGTATCCCAGAGCTGCAAATAAATCATCTGCACTTACATAATTCATTTGTTTTGCGACTTTATCAAACTCGCCGTTTTTTACATACTCATCAAACACAGACTTTGAAAGTTCATGTTCAAGATTAGCTTTTCCGATTTCAATATGGTCTTCCCGTTTATTCTTTTTATACCACTGCTTAATTTTAGACGCTGCTTGCTTTGTTACAACAAAATTCAGCCAATCCAGACGCGGCGCCGGAACCTTTGATGTCATAATCTCAACTATATCGCCATTTTTTAGCTTTGTATCCAACTGCGCTATACGTCCGTTTATTAGGGCCCCAATCGTTCTATTTCCCACATCAGAGTGAATACGATATGCAAAATCAACAGGTGTCGCATTTTGCGGAAGGTCTATTACATCTCCGCCCGGAGTAAATGCAAAAACCTGATCAGAGAATATGTCCAGCTTGACAGAGTTTAGATAATCTTCCGCATTTTGTGTGTCTTTGTTGTATTCAACAAGTTTTCTCATCCAAGAGAATTTAATATCACTCGCAGAATCCGCTTTTTTGGAACCCTTTTCTTTATATCTCCAATGCGCAGCAATACCATATTCTGCTATTTCGTGCATTTCCCAGGTACGTATCTGAACTTCCAGCGGTTTCTGCCTTGGTCCTATTACGGAAGTATGCAATGATTGGTACATATTTCCTTTCGGCATTGCTATATAATCTTTAAATCGACCCGGAATAGGTTTAAACTGGGAGTGAATAAGACCTAATACTTCATAACACTCTTTTTCGGTATCAACTATTACACGAACGGCAGTAATGTCATAAAGGTCATGGAATGCTACATTAAGCCGCTCCATCTTTTTATAAATACTGTAATAATGCTTTGCTCTTCCGGTAATTGTCGCATTAATCCCGCTAGCTTTAACATCTTTGGAAATTTTTTCAATAAGCAGGTTAACGGTCATATCCCGCTCGGCTTTTTTTTGAGATACAAGCTGCGCAATCTCATAATACTTATCCGGATGAAGATATTTTAAAGATAAGTCTTCAAGTTCCGCCTTAATCTTTCCGACCCCCAGGCGGTTTGCAAGGGGGGCAAATATATCCAAAGTCTCCTGCGCAATTTTTTGCTGCTTCTGAACGGTCATATAGTTCAAAGTACGCATATTGTGCAACCGGTCAGCAAGCTTAAGAAAAATTATTCTTACATCACTTGCCATTGCTATAAGCATTTTCCGGAAGTTTTCAGCCTGCCGCTCCTGTGTGGACTTAAACTGGAGTTTACTTAATTTGGTAACTCCCTGAACAAGATTTAATACGTCATCGCCAAATAATTCCTTAATCTCCTCCGGCTTTGTATCCGTATCTTCCAAAATATCATGTAAAAAACCAGCCATCAGAGTGTGTTTATCAGCTCTTAGCCCGATTAAAATCTTTACAACCTCCATCGGATGAATAATATACGGCTCTTCTGAAATTCTAAACTGCCCCGAATGAAGTCTTTTAGCAAATTCAAATGCCTGTTCAAGTTCTTTTATATCATCTTCCTGATAGTGCTCTTCTGCCAGGAGCCCCTTTATTTCATCGAATGAGATTTTATATTTTTCCATAATATAGTTATAATAGTTTTTTTTCAAATTTTTTTCAAGGGCTTTGCGCTAAATCTCCCTCATATTAT
>CALUTN010000116.1 GCA_944323665.1 Candidatus Gastranaerophilales bacterium
GTGGCCGAGTGGCTAAAGGCGACAGACTGTAAATCTGTTCACGAGAGTGTACGGTGGTTCGAATCCACCCCTGCCCAAATCTTTCAAGACTCCTAAAGGAGTCTTTTTTGTTGTAAAAAGGGGCAGGATGAGAACCGCCCAATCCGAAGGATTTTATGTAATTCGGCGGATTCCGGACGGACGGGGGTAAATACAGCCGTCCGGATAGCGAGAATATTGAGCAAACTTGAACAGAAGTCCGCAGGTTGTGGTAAATTAAAATTTACCGCAACACAAAGGTTTCGATAATCAAAGATTTACCACATACTACATACTACATACTTGATTTTGTGTAAACTTTAGTTTACAATATGATTATGAAAGAAATTTTGTTATACCGCCATACAAACAATAAAGTCCCTGTTGTTGAATGGTTAAAAACTCTTGATAAACCTTTTAGAGCAAGAATTCAAGACAGGCTGACCAGAATTGAACAAGATGACAATTTTGGAGATTTTAAAAAGATAGATAGTGAATTATCTGAATTACGTTTCAATTTTGGCAGCGGGTACAGAATTTATTATACAGAAATAAATAACATAGTAGTTTTGCTTTTAAATGCCGGAGATAAAAAATTACAGAATAATGACATTTTAAAGGCTAAAGAATATTTAACAATATGGAGACAAAACAATGACAAATTATAAAAGTTCAATATCTATGGATGATGCTTTTGTTCAAATATTTGACACTCAAGAAGATTTGAAAGAATACTTGAGCTATGCTTTTGAACAATATATTGAAGACGGAAACTTTAATGTATTTTATCGAGCCTTAGAACTTGTTATAAAATCAAAAGATTCTATGCAAGGCTTCGCCGAAAAAATCAATTTAAGCAGAACAAGCTTATACAATATCATAAACGGGAAAAAAGAACCCAGAATTACAACCTTAGCAAAAATCCTCAAAGAATTGGGTTTAACCCTAAAAGTTGCCTAAGTAGGTTGTGGTAAATTAAAATTTACCACAACCTACGGGCTAAAGGAGTCTTTTTTGTTGTAAAAAGGGGCAGGAGGAAAACCGCCCAATCCGAAGGATTTTTGTGGATTGGCGGATTTCCGAACGGACGGGGATAAAGACAGCCGTCCGGATAGCGAGAAAATAAATAAAAACTTTCTTATTTTAAAAATTTTCATGCTTATCGTATAATGTTTTACGGAAGGAAAATCCAAGTATGATTATAATGAGCAAAGAGGCCTTTAAAAGGCTTTGTATATGTTGTAACCTTGCCTTGCTTTTAACGGCAATAATTTCCGGGTTATCTTTTGTTGCTCAAAAAATCGGCATGGATTACGTAGGACCTTTTACTTTCAACACATTAAGGGAATTTATAGGTTTTCTTGTCCTGTTCCCGTGCGTATTTCTGTACAAAAAATATATATCGCCAGACGGGAAAAAGTTCCCGATTAGCGAACTTATTAAAGGCGGGTTATGCGCCGGAGTGGCATTATTTCTTGCTCTTTCAGTCAATCAGTACTGCATGATTTATGCAGAAGCAGGAAAAGCAGGATTTATCACTTCTTTATACATAATTTTTGTTCCTATTCTTGCAATGTTTTTTAATCATAAAATCGGAAAAAACCTTATTTTAAGTATTATTATTGCACTTGCCGGACTCTATTTGTTGTGTGCAAAATCAGCGCTCCAGTTTGAGCTCTGGGATATATTTCTGCTTTTAAGTGCATTCTTTTTTGCGGTTCATATAATGGTTTTGAGTTACTTTTCCAAAAAAACAAATGCTTTGGAACTATCCTGCGCACAATTTCTTGTTGCGGGAATCATTTCAACTCCTCTGATGTTTTTGTTTGAGGACCCTGCACTCACACCTATTCTTGCCGGCTGGAAACCGATTCTCTTTATTGGTGTTATCGTTACCGGTATAGCTTATACCCTCCAGACTTTCGGATACAAAGCCGCTTCTCCGGTTTTAGGCACTTTGATTTTGAGCAGCGAAGCTGTTTTTGCTGTTCTCGGCGGATGCTTAATCTTAGGCGAAACACTGAGCTTTAGAGAAATTACCGGATGCATACTTATGATTGCCGCGATTTTAATTTCACAAAATTTCGGTAAAAAAGGCTAGTTATCCATGCTCCCGCACCTCAAGCCTTCAATATCCAGTGTAATATATCTGTAACCTAAGGTTTTCAATGCTGTAATTATTTTATTTTTATTTTCTAAAAGGAGTGCAAATTCTGATTCGGGAACTTCGAGCCTTAAAATATCCCCATGCACCCGTGCTCTAAGTTCGTTAAACCCTTCTGAATTCAAAAGTTTTTCCGCCTTTTTTACCTTATTTATATTCTCTTCCGTCAGGGGTGTATCATAAGGGAATCTCGTTGCTGCACAAGGATTCGACGGCTTGTTATAAAAACTGAGTCCGAGAGATTTTGCATAATCTCTTATCTCTTTTTTACCAATTCCAAACTTTGCAAAAGGAGAAATTACTCCCAATTCTTCCAATGCTTTCAAACCGGGTCTGTAAACCTTTAAATCATCAGAATTTGTGCCATCCAGAATATTTTCGTTGCAGGCTTCATTTTTTATAAGATTAAAAATCGTCTTTTTACACCAATAACACCGGTCTTTTGGATTGGTTGAAATTCTTTCGTTTTCTAAAGGATTAAATGTTAAAATTTTATGTTTGATTCCGTATTGTTTACAAAAGTTTTTAGTAAATTCAATTTCTTCATCTGTTTGGAACAAAGATGAAACCGTAAGTGCAAGAGGATTTAAATCTTTACAGAGCCAGAGCAAAAGTGCACTATCGACACCGCCTGAAAAAGCAAGGCATATACCTTGCTCTTTCAAACTGCTTAAATACTGTTTTAGATTCTCAAACTTATTGTTTTCCATATTCGTTATTTTTAAACATAATAATTGAACAAATTCCAAACATCAAAACTGCAAGAATCGCAATTCCGCTTAAATTAGCAAATATTGACGGGATATTTGAAAGTACTGCCGTTTTTGTCTGAACATATTCAAACATAGAATACAAATACCCTTGAGTCTGATAAGTAAACGATTCTGACATTTTAAGAAGCGACCACTCCAATCCGTCAGGCTTAGAAGAAGCATATTGAGATATAACCCCCGCAAGGATTAGAGAAACCCCGCAAAGAGAGTACGAAAATTTCTTTGACAATTCTGTTTTATTAGCTAAAGCAATAACCAGACCGGTAAATACACCTTCGACAACACCGATTGCAAGATGAATTCCCTGCATTAACCCTGCAAACATCGCAGGATGAGAAGTTAAACTTCCGGAAATCCAGGCTTCCGCTACTACTGCAAGTGAGCCGAGCTGTAAAGCTATAACGGAGGCTAGAATTGCGCCTAAAACAGGGCGATTCTTATCTGCCAGAGGTTTGTAAATAAAAGGATAAGCCGCAAAGCAGGCTAAAAATCCCATATTGAATATATTGCATCCAAGAGCCAATAATCCGCCGTCAGCAAAGAAAAGAGCCTGCACTAAAAGAATCCCGCACATTGCTAAAAATCCCGCTGCCGGACCTAACAGAGCTGCCAGCAAAATCCCGCCTACAATATGCCCGCTTGAACCCGTTCCGGGAATAGAAAAATTAATCATCTGGAGCGCAAAAACAAATGCCGTTACAGAAATTGCGGGTAAAATTTTGCTGCCCGAAAAATCTTTTCTTGATTTTTTTAATGCATAAATCATTCCAGCTCCCGCCGCTATAATCATAGGAATACCTGTTACAGGACAAATAATAGAGTTTCCTAAATGCATATTATATCCTCCTTATTTTAACTTCATTACTCTTAAAACCGGATTCTTATACGGTCTTTTTCCTCTCCCGTATCCGACCTTTTCTATTATAATCTCATCAGGCAGTTTTTCACCCGTATACAAAGCAGCAGCTATGGCAGCCCCTGTCGGGGTTATCATTTCACCGTCGTTATCGCTGATTTTTACAGGAAGCCCGTATTTTGAAACAATCTCACAAACGGCAGGAACCGGTACCGGAAGGACTCCATGGCAGCATTCAACTGTTCCCTGACCTTCTGTTAAACTTGAAAAATACACTTTCTCCGGATTTAAATCCTCATACAAAACAGCAAAGCTCAATATATCGGCAATAGAATCAATTGCTCCGACCTCGTGGAAATGGACTTCGCTTATATCTTTATTATGAACCTTTGCTTCCGCTTCAGCTACAATTTTAAAAATCTTTTTTGCCAGCTCTTTTGCACTGTCAGTTGTGTCAGCTTTATCAATAATTTTATTAACATCATCCAGATTGCGATGAATATGCCCTCCGCCTTGTCCATGGTGATGACAATGTCCGCCCGTTTCGTGATGATGCTCATGGCAGTGAGAAGCTTCTCCTTTTATAACAACATCAAAATCCGTTGTTTTAATAGAATTGACCGGTTGTTCGGTTATTTTATATTCAAACTCGTTTTCAAGGTTAATAGATTTTAATGCTCTGTCCAACTTCTCTCTTGATGCACCCAAATCCAAAAGCGCACCCACCGACATATCACCTGAAATTCCTGATTTACATTCAAAATATAAATTCACTTAATTATCTCTCCTATTTATTCCTTGATTAATCCGGTTTGCGCTGTAGCCTGCATTAAATCCGTTATCAATGTTTACAACGGTCATTCCTTCGGCGCAGGAGTTTAACATAGTAAGCAGAGCCGATAAACCGTTAAACGATGAGCCATACCCGACAGAAGTCGGAACAGCAATAACCGGAACATCAACAAGCCCCGTAATAATTCCGCCTAAAGCTCCTTCCATACCTGCAACCGCAATAATTACATCGGCTTTTCTTATTTCATCAATCTTATCAAACAGTCTGTGAATCCCCGCAACTCCGACATCGTAATACCGCTTTACATTGCTTCCGAAAAATTCCGCAGTCAAGGCAGCCTCTTCTGCTACCGGAATATCTCCGGTGCCGCCGGTACAAACAGCAACTTCGCCAATCTTTTTTATTTCTTTCTGAATCAGAGTTAATACCCTGCCTTCTTTACTGTATTTTATTTCGGGGAACTTTTGCTTAAGGAAATTGAACTGCTCTTCGCTTGCCCTTGTTCCTATAATATTTTCACCTGCCGCCTTAAAGCTCTCAAAAATACCCGCAAGCTGTTCATTGGTTTTGCATTCGCAAAATACAGCTTCTGAAAAGCCCCTCCGTTTTCCACGCTCCAAGTCTAATTTTGCATACCCGAGATCAATATATTTATCCATAAATTAATTCTATCACCTAATAGTACCTCTTAGTCAAGGGGGGGGTAAATGAGG
>CALUTN010000117.1 GCA_944323665.1 Candidatus Gastranaerophilales bacterium
AAAAAGATGAAAGAATTATAATTATAGGTTCAATTCCAAAACTCATTACCGGAAGAACAAACTTTATAAGGGTTCACAGAATCGGCGCAGAGGACGAAAAAAAATGCGGATGTTAAACATCCGCATTTTTATATATTAGTAAATGACTTTCCATCCGTTATCGGCAATTGAACCGGCACATGCATTGGGATCCGTAGGGTCTGTCTTGGCTTTACATTTTGTTTCCCACAAAACATCACTCCCCGATGAATAATTCTTATAAAGTTTTCCGCCGTAAGGTATTACAGAGCCGTTCAAATCAACATACACAAGAAATGTATCTTTTCCTATACCATTAAAACCCTTATTCGGGCCGTCAACATCTATATAAACATCATAATACTTACCGTAATAATCTCCTGTAGCAGCAGTCAGCACGTAAGGTGATTCCTCCCCTGTTGTCTCAGATGTAGTTGTCTTATCAGGTTCACCTGTTTGGTAATAGGCCATACCGTCATTTGTTAAAAAGCCGGCCGATGCATTAGAAAATCCGCCGCTAGCATTGATATACCCGTTATAAGTTTTTATATCTGTAATCTTATTTGCTGACAGATATTTTTGAATACAAACCAAATATTCGTCCCCGCAAACCTGATTTAGATTTCTTGCATTATTTTCTGCAAGCACTGTCTTGTTAACAGATTCAAGAGTATTAACTGCTTTTGCAAAAGCAGGTCCCACACTCGCTTTTGAAATATTAGCAACCAGCACAGGTAATGTTACAGCCGCAACAACACCAATAACAGCCAGCGTAATTAACACTTCCGCCAAAGTAAAACCTTTCAATTTCATCATATAAATCCTCTCTCTATATACTGAATTCCAAACAGAATTATATAATATTGACGGATTTATATCAAGTTTTTATGCTATGATAAATACATAGGAGTATACAGAAATGAAAAGAATACTGGTAACAGGAGGAGCAGGGTTTATTGGTTCTCATCTGTGTAAAAGACTTTTGGATGAAGGCAATTATGTTATTTGTTTAGACAATTTTTTCACCGGCTGCATAGAAAACATTGAGGGATTCTATAAAAACCCTAATTTTGAACTCGTAGAACACGATATTACAGAGGAATATTTTACTGTAATAGATCAAATATATAATCTTGCTTGCCCGGCAAGCCCTCCTCATTATCAATACAACCCTGTCAAAACCATACGCACATCTGTTATGGGCATTATAAATATGCTTGAACTTGCAAATAAATATGGAGCCACTCTTTTACAGGCGTCTACGAGTGAAGTATACGGAGATCCTCTGGTACACCCGCAAACAGAAACTTATTGGGGAAATGTTAATCCGATTGGGATACGAAGCTGCTATGATGAGGGCAAAAGATGTGCGGAAACTCTTATGATGGATTATCACAGACAATTTGGCACTGATGTTAAAATTATACGTATCTTTAATACTTACGGTCCTAACATGCATCCTAATGACGGAAGAGTTGTCTCAAACTTTATTGTTCAGGCTCTTAAAGGCGAGGATATAACAATTTATGGCGACGGAAGCCAAACTCGTTCTTTCTGCTATGTATCAGACTTAGTTGACGGGATGATAAGAATGATGAACACACCTAACTTTATTGGACCGGTTAATCTCGGCAATCCGGAAGAAAGAACTATAAAAAATCTCGCATCATTGATTATTAACCTTACGGGAAGCAACTCAAAGCTTATTTACAAGCCGCTTCCGTCTGACGACCCGGTAAAAAGGAAACCTGACATTACACTTGCAAACACCAATCTAAAATGGCAGCCAAAAGTCGATATCAAAGACGGCTTGCAGGAAACTATTTCATATTTTAAAAAGAAAATCAGTTTTACTGCCTGAAAACTCTTTCCTCTATGAGCATTGCCAAAATATGTACAACCATAATATGAGATTCTTGTATATGGGGAACATCGCAAGATGGAATCTTAATCAAATAATCACAATACTCATCCATCAAACCAGCCTTCCCGCCTGTTAAGCCGGCAGTTACAAGTCCGTTTTCTTTTGCGGTCTTTAAAGCTTCAACTATATTTTCTGAATCACCGGAAGTAGAAATACCTATGAATACATCCCCTTTATTACCTAAAGCCTCAATCTGCCTTGAAAAGCAATATTTATAGTCGATATCGTTTGATATTGCGGTTATAACGGAAGTGTCCGTCGTAAGAGCAAGAACAGGCAAAGGGCTGCGCGTTTTATAAAGCTTACACATAAGTTCTCCGGCAAAGTGCTGTGCATCTGCTGCAGAACCTCCATTCCCTGCAGCCATAACTTTACCTGAAGAGAGTAAGAGCCTTGATATGCAATCGGAAAGAGCCTGAATATTATCCAATATCGCTTGGTTATTCAGTATCAAATTCTTTGTATTTACAGATTCTCTTATATAGGTACATATATCTGTCAACTTAATTCTCCGCCGCTTATTCTTCTTCCGAGTCGGTAGTTTTCAAATCAGTTGTATAGGACGGAGCCTTTTTGACATCTTTTTTTCTGTCATTTAACCTCATCGGGTTAGCCAAATAAGCCTGTGTTAACTGATCTCTTCCGGTAACAGCCCCGTTAACTGCAACCGTAAAATAATATCTGTCGGGTTTTTCACATGCATCTTCAACAAAATAGCAGTTAGGGGTATCCTCACCGTTAAGGTCAATCATTATAGAATATCCTGTTGTATTGTATGGTTCAACAATCCATTCAACACCGTCTATAGTTGTAAAAGTTACATTCGAACCGGTTTCGGCTTTTTCCGGTTCTACGGATAGCTGGAGCTTAGATGCCAACATATAGGCATACTTTGTTGCTCCGGCGTAATTTGCATCACCATTATATGGAGCTATCATAGGCTGCTGGGTGCAGTCCAAACCGGTACAAGAACTGTTATCACTATAATAAAGACTTATATTTCCCAAAAGATCGGTATTAGTATCTGTTATAATCTTATAATATTTTATAACCATACCTTTATTTTTATCAGGAATCAAATTTGATACCATAGGCGCCATTATTGCTGCAATGACACCGATTACACCAAGTGTTACAAGTACTTCGGTTAAAGTAAACCCTCTTTTCATATGACATTGCCTCTTTTATACTAACACGGATAAATTATATCATACAATCCGGGGTATAGGCAAATAGTTATGCCTGACCTTTGGCATTTTCTATATAAGGTCTTGCAGCCATATATCCTGATTTAAGAGTAATATTCATTACACCGGGATGCTCTTTTACATATGTACCATAAGCTTCTTCCAATTCCAGGGCATATTTATTAATGTTATCTTCATCCCCTGATTTTATTGCAGTTTGAAGTTTCTTTAACACTTTGGTAAAATCCTTCGTCTCTTCATTAGTTAAATTTTCTATAACATCGCGGCCTTCTGCCTTTTTAAGCTGCTTTTGTAAAGTCTTAAGTGTTTGAAGGGATTTAATCAGAGTGTTTATTTCTTCCTGTTTTTCAGTTTGCTCTGTTTCAAGTGTTTTAATTTGAACTTCCAATAAATCACGCTGATATTCTAAATCGCTCAACTGTTCTTTTAACGGTAAAAGTTCAGGGCTGTCATATTCATCATGCGCCATAAGAGAAAGTTTACTTATTTGAGCATTTATATTCGTTAATTCTGATGTCTTATTACTTATAGAATTTGTTATTTCCTGAAGTTCAAACTGTGCTGTTTGAGCCTTTGCTTCTACCTCAGAAATATTGGAACACGAAACAGCATCCAGTTCGTTATCTATATCAGCCTGAATTAATACAGCTGATTCTGAATTATTACCGGAATCTGTTTCAGATTCTGAATAGGAGGCTGAATCTCCCAGCTTAGAAGTTAAAGTCATAAACAGAGACGGCAGTGCAGTTGATAAAGCGGCCCCCCATGGTGAATGAGTCTCATACCCGCCGCCATTCAAATAAGTATATTGCTCGCGCATTTGTTTATTGTATTTTGCTACATCTTTAAAGCTTCCGTCTGATATTGCACCCATAACTTAGTCTTTCTTCTTATATCTTACATATATATAAAGAGAAGAAAAAAAACCCGATTTCAAGTTCGGGTATTTTTGTTACAAAAGTTTACATTATCATATTATTAACCAAATATAATTGAGTATGCCTGTCTAATATCATTACTTTTATCTTCTGAAGAAAGTTTGTTGTAGATTAGTTTAATCTTTTCTTTCAACTCTTCTTTCTTTTCAGGACTTGCTGCTCTATATTCAGCAATTGCTCTTCTCATATCTTGTTTAGTTGCTGGTGTTTCATCTTTAGAAAAATCCTTAGCATTAAATTCTTCAATGCTTGTACGATTTAATTTATTACCGTCAGCTTTGTCCAAAGCTTTATTATTCAATTGTTCCTGAATTTTTGCTAATTTGCTATTAAGTTCGTCAAGTTCATTGTCACAGGAATTTATTTTACCTTCAAGTTTCTCAATCGCAGCGTTACTATCTTCAATTATTTTCTTTTGTTCTTCAATTTTCTGTTTATTTTCTTCTTCAGCTTTTTTCGCCGCTTCCAATTCTTCTTCTGCTACAGTTACTGCAGCTATTAAATCCGAATTCTGCGGATCAGCGTTTAGTTTACTCTTAGCGTCAGCCAGAGCTGCTTCTTTAGAAATTCTGTTTTGTCTTAAAACTGATGCTTGTGATTCTAATGTTGCTTTTGTTGTTTCAGCTGCTTGTTTATTCTCTGACAGGGTCGTTTTTTCTTTATTATACTCTTTCTTTTCTTCTTCAACATCAGCTATTCTTTGGCTCAAATTATCAACATTTTGAGTCAAAGTTTTTTCGGAATTAGCTCTTTTACTCTGTATAGCCTGAGCTGCACAAGCGGCACCTATATTCATGAGAACATTGCCGACCTGAAAACCTGCGTAAGCATCATAGTTAAAAGAACCGTTACAATTAGTAAAAATGGAAGAACCAAACATGCCGCCAAACATGTTGATACCGCCAAAGCCAAACATTCCTATATTGCCGAAGCCCATAGAGTTCATACCGAACATATTCATATTGTTTAGGTTGTAGCCGAACATCTTAATATCTTCCATCATTTTGTCTTACATATATATAAAGTATATAATATTAGAACAATTTCATTGTTACTAGAATCTGTTACAAAACTTAACAATGAGAACTTAAATGAAAAAATTGACAAACAGATATGTGCTTGATATATTAACGGTTGTACAATAGAAGTTTCGGGCGAGTGGCGAAATTGGTAGACGCACTAGACTTAGGATCTAGCGCCTATGGTGTAAGAGTTCGAGTCTCTT
>CALUTN010000118.1 GCA_944323665.1 Candidatus Gastranaerophilales bacterium
GTTATAAGGAATTGATAAAATGAATCTGCACGAAGAATGCCTGCTGAAATATCTTTTAAACACAGCCGATCTTTTTAAATCAACAGAATTACTGAAAATCAACAATAGCATGATAGAAAAAGGTATCTTCAAACCGGGTATTCTTGCAAAAACTCCAAAAGTTAACTATACTACTAATAGAATATAGTTTGGGAGAGGTTATTTTGAAGAAATTTGTACAGACAAAGTGGTTTACTTACACCACGTATATGCTGCTTGTAATGGCAGCCCTTTTAATAGGTTTTGTTCTTATGCAGAACAACAAGACCTTAAACAGGGTTATAACCTCATTTTTTGAAGTAGCAGAGAATCGCTCTTTTGATTACAGACAGACACTGCGAGTTATACACAAGCAGCCGCTGCCAAATAAAGATATCGTGGTTTTGGCGATAGATGATGCCAGTCTGGAAATGCTTTGGGATAAATATGGAGAATGGCCTATACCGCGCAATGTCTATGCAGATATTATTAACTATATTGAAAAAGATAAACCTCAGGCAATTATATTTGATTTAATGTTTATTAAATCTCTAAAAGCCACAGCTGATGCTGATAAAGCGCTTATAAACGCAATGAATAAATATGATAACATTTATACTTCAATGAATCTTGATAACCAGTCAGCAGAAGTCCGGCATCCGGAATCGCTCCCGGAAAGATTATCCGTAAAGATTGAGAATAAATCAGATATAAATATTTCAAAGAAATACGGTTTTACGAATTGCCGTTTAATTTTGAATGAATTAATAAACGGTAAAGTTTATATCGGTATGACAAATGTTATGCGCAGCGGAGACGGAATTATTAGAAAAGTAGCTCCCGTTCTGGAATATCAGGACAAGTTTTACCCGTATTTAACCTTTTTAGCCGGGGGAAATACGGTTAATAAGGCACCTCAAAATTCTTTTACCATAGATACGGATAACATTCTAAAGGGAAAAAATCTTTCAATTCCGTTGACAAAAGAAGGAGATGCCATTCTTAATTGGTATGGACCGAGCGGAACTCACACAAATTATCCGATGTACAAAGTTGTAAATTCCATGGATGGAATTACACCTTCAGCATTTAGTTTTAAGGATAAAATCGTAATAATAGGTACAACCGCAATGAGCCTTCACGATACAAAAAGTGTTCCGGTGCAGGAAGGCGTTTATCCGGGGGTCGAAGTTCATGCAACTTTCCTGAATAATATTATTGATAATAATTTCATCAAACAAACGAGTCCTGCCGTTAATATATTAATAATTTCAGCTGTAGTTTGTATTGTAGGTTTTATCGTAATGCTGTCGGAATCTACTGTCTTTGCACTGCTTTCAACAGTTCTTTTTGGTATTGCATATCTTTTTATCGCATATTACTTAATGGAATTTTCAAACTTATGGATACCGCTTGTACTGCCGGTAATATTTATTGTTCTTGCCTTTGCATTGTCCTATCTCGCCAAATATATTATAAAATCAAGAGATTTTGAATATCAATACAAGCTGGCTACTATTGATGGGCTTACGGAACTTTATAACCACAGATATTTTCAGGATACTTTAAGAAAACAGATTGATTTATCCAAAAGATACGGACAGCCTTTTTCACTGATAATAGTAGATATTGATTTTTTTAAAAAATTTAATGATACATACGGGCATCAAGCCGGAGATGCCGTATTGAAACAAGTCGCCCAGACCTTGAAAAAAAATTCGCGGACTACTGATTATGTATGCAGATACGGAGGAGAAGAAATGAGTATAATTCTTCCCAATACAACAGCAGAAGAAGTACTTAGTAATGCAAACAGAATTCTGCATGCTGTTGCAGAAAGAACCTTCCACCTTAACGCGACGGAAACAGGACATGTAACTATTAGTGTAGGAGTTTCCACATTCCCTGATAATGCGGAAACAGCGCAGGCATTAATAGAATATGCAGATAAAGGTCTTTATTATGCAAAAGAACACGGCAGAAATCAGGTCGGGAAATGCCAGGAATAAAAGATTTACGCTTATCTCAATTTATATAAAATATTAACTTATGTAACAAAACATTTTTATTAACTAAAGTTTTTCAAATAATGGTCGTAATACATGCAAAATAAAAGAAGGCAGTGATAAAATGCGTGAAGTAAAAATTATAGGAGCGGGACTGGCTGGCTCGGAAGCAGCGTTACAGCTGGCTAAAGCCGGCTTTAGCGTTAAACTTTATGAAATGCGTCCGGAAAAATCTACCGGGGCACACACAGGAGGAGATTGTGCCGAATTCGTCTGCTCAAACAGTCTAGGATCGTCTGATATTACTAACGCCAGCGGACTTTTAAAAAAAGAAATGACTATTTTAGGCGGAGAACTTATTAATATTGCATTTGAAAATTCGGTTCCCGCCGGAAATGCACTTGCTATCGCAAGAGAAGATTTTGCAAAAGCTGTTACAAAAAGGATAGAAGAAAATCCTAATATTGATTTGATAAGAGAAGAAATAACAGAGATTCCTGACGGTTATGTAATTATAGCTTCAGGTCCGTTAACAAGTGATAAACTTGCAAAAAGCATAGAAGAATTTACCAAAAGCGAACATCTTCACTTTTTTGATGCAATTGCACCTATCATTGAAGTTGACTCAATAGATTTTAATAAAGCTTTTTGGGGCTCAAGATATGATAAGGGCGAAGCATCTTATATAAATTGTCCCATGAATAAAGAAGAATATAAAAAGTTCTATGACATATTGATTAATGCGCCCAGAATTGAGCAGCATGAAGTTGATAAAAAATCAAAATTCTTTGAATCTTGCCTGCCGGTTGAAGTACTCGCATCAAGAGGAATTGATACGCTAAGATTCGGACCGATGAAACCTGTGGGACTAATCGATAAAAGAACCGGAACAGAAAACTACGCAGTTGTCCAATTAAGACAGGATAATTCCGCAAAAACACTGTTTAACCTCGTGGGATTTCAAACAAACTTAAAATGGGGTGCACAAAAAGAATTATTACATTCTATACCGGGACTGGAAAACGCAAGTATTGTCCGTTATGGTGTTATGCACCGCAACACCTTTATAAACAGTCCGAAAGTTCTAACACCTTCCCTTGAAGCACGACAACGTAAAGGGTTGTTTTTTGCCGGTCAAATAACCGGAACGGAAGGTTATACAGAATCAATAGCAACAGGAATGCTTGCCGGAATAAATATGGCCAGAAAATTGTCAGGAAAAGAACCTCTGGTATTACCTGAGGTAACTATTCTCGGTGCATTAACCCGTTATATCTCGGATCCGGCACACACAAATTTTCAACCGATAAATTCAAACTGGGCACTGGTGCCCCCGGTTGAACTTCCAAAGAAAGAACGTAAAAATAAAAAGCTCAAGAATGAAACCCTTGCGAAACGCTCTATTGAAGAACTTGCAAAAATGGAGGTTTTGGCTCAGTGTTAAGATTTGTTAACGAAGTATTACATAAAAAAGCAATTCTCTTGAAAGTGAAAACTTTATATAAACAAGAGGATTAAAAAAGGAGTATATTATTATGGGATTGGACATTTCGAAAATTACTAATGAAACACTTAAGGCTTTAGCTTTTATTAATGACAAAAACAATGACAACAAACTCTCTGAAGAAGAATTCGGTATTTTTAAACAAGCTGCTGCAGAAAAATTTGAAGCAGGAGAGTTAACTGCAGAAGAGTTTAATGAGGTAATGGGTCTTTATGTAAATAAGAAAACCGGCAAAAAAGCCCCTAAAGCCGAAAAAGAAACAACTCCCAAAGAGCCCAAACAGAATAAAGCTGAAAAACAAGCTCTTACAAGGGCAGAAGAATATATATTGAGAAAGATGAACGAGTTGATTCTGCAAGGAACCGTATCTGAAGATTTGATTCCTGAGCTTGACAAAGCGCTGGGTCATCAGGTTGACGATCCCAGATATGTTGAACTTAAAAAATCTATCGAAGAAGTCCAAAAGTTAGTTCCGGAATACGAATCCCTTAAAGATATCAATAAACAACACATCGATGTTGTATCTAAAATGAGAGAAGCCGGTTTAACAGAGCCGGTTCATAAAGAAATATTAAAAAATCTTGAAAAACAATCGGAAATTGAATTAAGAACACAGGCTGTTATTTTTATGCAAAATTACTATGCAGCAAAAGTTCAATCTTATGCAGATAATGGCATTAAAAAAACTGATGAAGAAATTATGTCTGAAATCAGAAGCGAAATCAGGAACGGTAAAGTCGTAATAAATGACGAAGCAGTTGATTTTAAGAACGAATATAAAGACGCTTTCAAGGTTTTTGAAGACAGCTATATTATGAAAGAAGCCAGAAAAACAGTAAGCCAGGCTATATATGGCGAACTTGATGAAACAAAATGGAGAAAAGTCAAACAGGGCGCCAAAGAAACTCTTGCCGAAAATGAAGTATGGGACAAATATATCAGAAAAGCTTTAAATAGTGAAGACGGTAAAATGACTGCAAAAGTTCAAGCAAGAGCAAACAATGTTGAACAGCACAAGCATCAAACAAAAGAAGAAATTCTTAAAGTTTTAGGTAATAAAAATGAAGTATTTGAAGCTCTTGTATCTAGCGGTTTAATTACCGAACAAGAGGACGGGAAATATGATTTAACACTGCTTTCTGACATTATCGGAACATATGTTGGTGCCGATAATCAGTTGAACAGAAATGCTAAAATCGACAAGGCAATATCGGAAAAACTTCGCGTTACAGGCGGTTTAGCTCTCAAAACCCAGCTCGACAGTCTGACTGAAAAAGAAGCTTTAGAACTTGTTAAACTTTGCGGATATCCTAAAGAAAGTAAAGATTGGGGTAAAATACTATTAGGCACAGCTTTAGGCTTCCTTGCAGGAGCAGGCGCCGGAGCAGGAGCAGCCGCTACCAACCCGAAAGAAGCTGTCTATGCAACATTCACTGACAAAGACAGATTAGAACTTAATATCAACGGAATTAGTGCAGATTCTATATCCGGTCTCCCTGATATGGACGGTGTATCTATTGTTAATACCGGAACAGGCATCCAGATTATTATTGAAACAATAGATGTTATACCAATGTTCTTTGAAGCATCCAGACATATTCTCGGAACAGCTTTGAAAACAGGTTTGGTTGGTTCAGTATTA
>CALUTN010000119.1 GCA_944323665.1 Candidatus Gastranaerophilales bacterium
TAGGTCATCTGAAAAATTTTGGCGGCGCAGCTTTGCAAATAGGAAGTGTTGCATTACCTTTTAAAATTTCTAAATTTATACCTAAAACTGCTATTAAAATGTCCAAACCTTTAATTAAGCAATTAATAAAAAGATTTACGACAAAAGGTGCTCTCGAAGGAGGAATAAGTGGTGCAATGTATGGCACCGGTCGTTCATTAATGGAGGATAAGAATATATTAAAAACAGTTTTGGCTGATTCGGTGAACGGTGCTCTGGCAGGTGGCTTATTAGGAGCATTATCCGGTAAGTATATTACTAATGCCAATAAAATAAAAAACCTTGATACTCTTCTTGATAAGCGCAATGATTGGGGGATTGCTTATACAAAGCAATCTGGTAATTTGGAAGATGCTATTGATAAACTTTTAGATGCTAAGCAAGGTTTTGTTCCGAATGCCGTATCTAAAGAAGGGGTTGGCGATATCGATTTGGTATGGGGAAAGCAGGATTATGATACAGGTCTTGGATATGGTTTTGACCATATTATAGATAGAAGAACATCCCAGAAAATTGATGCTGATAAATTCATAAGAAACCTGCCGGAAACATTTAAAAACGGACAGATAACAAATAGTCCTAAATTTGAGAATAGAAAGATTATTGAAGATGTTAACAATGCTATTATAGTTGCTAAAGATTGGCATGATAAACCCAGAAATTGGGTTGTATCTGCATACAAACAAAATAAGTCCGCGCGTAAGCGTTTGATGCCTGGTGCACCCTTATCAAACATTGCCCCCGAAAACGGAACGAATTCTATTTCAGGACTTACGGCGAACGATAATATTATAGCCGGAAAGCCAAAAAAAGTCAATTCTGTAATTGAAAATATATTAAAAAGATTCGGGATCGGTAAATAATATTCTATTTGACTAATTCCAAAAATGCAATAGTTGTATCAACAGATTGGAAGAAAAACCGAGGAACTGGGTGATATCGGTATATAAACAAAATAAGTCCGCACGTAAGCGTTTGCTGCCTTCTGCATCCTTATCAAACATTGCCCCTGAAAACGGACGAATTTTATTTAAGGATTTATGGCGAGCAATAATAATACATCAGTGAATTTGAGAAGAAAAATTTAGATAATGAATAAATTAAGCCAATTATCGGGGCGCTCAGAATGAGCGCCCCGATTTTCATGCAAGAAAACTAAAAGATTTAATGGGGAAAACCCGGAAAGGAAATTTTTATGGAAGAAACACAAATCGAAACACAAAATTTATCCGAACAAACGCAGGAGCCGGAAGTTTACGAGAACTCCGCAGATGTTTATGATGAAGAACCGGAAGTTCAAGACTTTCAAGAAGGAGAATCTTTAGGTCAAGACCCTTCTGCGGATTTAATTTTAGGTAAGTTTAAATCAGTTGAGGATTTATCAAAGGCTTATCAGGAGCTTGAAAGAAGACAAGGTCTAAGTTCAGCTGAATTGGGGGCTTTAAGGAGAAATGTTTCTGAGCTGCAAGCTGCAAAAAATTTATTTGATACATTTACAAATTTCAAAAATGGGTTTGTGGATTACTTGGATAAATACCGCGAGAAATACAACACTCCGGAGTACTTGCAGGATCCGTCATTTAAAGAATTATTTTGCGAGGCTTATAAGGCAGTTGGGGATGACCTTGATATGGACAAGCTTGTTACGCTTGTTGAGGAGTATGTTTCAGCAAGAATTTTTGCACATGACAGAAAACAATCTGCCAAAAACGAAACTGAAAATGCTCTTGAATCAATGACCTATGATAAAAATCCAAAAACAGAATTTATACCGCCTAAAAAGCGTTTTGACGAAATGACCCCGAAAGAGGTTGATGAACTTCTGGAAAGACTTATTTAGCACAACCAAAGAAAGGAAAAAATCATGACAACAACAAAACAAATGATTGCAGATGCTTTTTCGAAAGCATTTAACAAGTATTTTTACAATGAGCTTGTAATAGGAAAACTTGCTCATTCAGAAATGAAAAATTCAATCAACAAAGGGGATGAAGTTGATGTAACAATGCCGGGAATGGTTCAATTATTTGACTATGACGGCGGAGATCTTCCTGATGCAGAAGAAGCAACTCTTTCTACCTGTAAAGTTAAGATTGACAGAGGAAAGGCGTTCCATTTTGAACTTTCTGAAATGGAAGAAAAAATGCTTCAAAACTCTCAGGACAATCCCGGTAAAATGGTTGATTTAGCAAAAGATTATACAAACGATGCAATTAAACAGTTTGCTGCAGCTGTAGACAGCGCTTATGCTAATCTTTACACAAGAGCCGGGCATTATCTTGATGACGAAGGCGAAGCCATTGTTCTTACTGCGGATACAGCAAAAGACATTTTTGCATATATGCAGGCAAAATTCCAGAGAGGGGACGGAAAAGGACATACAAACTGGACAGACGGTTCAATGCTCTGTGTCATTCCTCCTGAATATCAGTTCTATTTAGGCAAGCTGGATGAGCTTAAATACACTGAATCCGGTAAAACACAAATTGAAAAAGGCTATATCGGAACTCTTTGCGGTTGGGAAATCCTTGTTTCAAACAACATTGCGCAGCCGGAAGCAGGTGTATTTTATCCGCTTTTCGGGGTTAAAGGCAAAACTCTGGCAGGCGGAATTTCATCTGACTTGAACACAACATTCTACACTCCGGAAAAGAACTTTAACACCTGCTACAAAGGCTACGGACTCTATGGCGTAGGCGCTCCAAGAGCCGATATGTTAGGTACTGTTAAGGTTTCTGCCAAGTTGTCTGTATAAATAGTTAATTATAGAAAGGAATAATTTATGACAAGAGATATTATTGAAGTTCAGTATCCGAGTCTTGACCATACAGAATCGGTTGCTAATATTGTTATTGAGAAAAAAGCTGTAACTCAGGCTAACGGAATCACAATAAAAGAAGCGTTTTCTAATAAAAATAATTCATTATTTATTATTATAGAAACAACTTCATCAGATTCTCTGTTAACCGTAAAAGCCGGTGATGCTTATCCTAACTCAATGTTAGGCGATATTGTAATAGAATTAACCAAAGGAACTTCTGCTATTCAGCTTCAGGATTTATCACGTTTTGAAAAAGCTGACGGGTCTATTGATTTAGACTTTGCGGAAGGTTTTACGGGAAATATTTTTGCGGTTGCTAAATGGGCTGGTGTAAGACCTGTTGAATAGTATCTTTTCTTCCGGCGGGCGGAGCTTTGCTCCGCCCGCTTGGGAAGGTCTTAAATCTATTTTGATATAAAGGTAGAAATGTTTATTAATATTATAAATAGCAAAACGAAGCCAAACAGAATATAAGTAATCCAGAACCAGTAGAAAAAGATGGTTACAAATATCTTGTAATACTTGTTTTCAATTAATCCTGTATTAGGAATCGGAGGTTCTTTTTTTCTATCTAGCCAACATAAAAAAGGAATGCTTAAAAAGGCACAAAATAATAAGGCTAGGTATTTGGAATATATTTCTATAAATTCAAAGAATATAAATAATAGAGAGTAAACATGCTGCACAACCCATTTGTTGCTCAGTACAATGACACTGCTTAAAATCAATATCAAAGCGGATAATGAAAGAATAGTGCTGTGTTTGTTTTTAGCGTTAAGAAGAAAAAACAAAGGAATGGATATAGTGCAGAACTCATAAACTGCAGCTGTTCCAAAAAAATATGTGCTGACACCGCTGGCGATGAGCAGATATACAAAAATGTCAGAAATGTTGTTATATTCGGCTAAATGCTCTAAAGATTTAGGAAAGTATAGATATAGGAAAAAGGCTATATTGGCAAACCCAATCATAGCTAAAAAATTGGCACTCCAGTACTTAGATGGATTTTTAAAATAAGAATCAAATTTCATATTGTAATTATATCAATAAATGTTAGTTGATGAAAGGAAAAATTATGGTAAACAGAAAAAATGACACAAAATATCATGAAATATTAAAACAAGCAGCATTATATTCATATCATGATGGGAAAACACCTTTGCCATTAGGATATAAAGTTATTGATGTTGGAAAAAATGATGATAACGGTTTTTATGCAGATGTTTTATCAAATGGTAAGGATATAATAATTGCATATAGAGGCACTGATTTAAAACCTGGAGAAGCCAAAAAGGATATAAAAAATGATATGTATATGTTTCAAAAAAAACTTCCAATGCAAGCTATAGATGCATTGTATCTTTATGATAAGACACTGGACAAGTATCCAAACCTTGATATTACAATGACGGGAGAGTCATTGGGAGGTAGTTTAGGGGCTATTGTTTCAGGTGTACGTGGCGGGAATGCAGTTACATTTAATCCATACGGTATTAAGAATATGTTTATTAAAGGTACAAAATTAAATGAAGATAATTTGATCAATTATATAAATGAATGGGACCCTATAACAATGTTTAATGCAGAAAATCATATTGGAGAAACATATGCTGTAAATAGTAAAAGTAATCAATTCCCTCATTTTTCCAGCGCAATGAATTCTCTATCAGATAGAGAATTTAGAACACCACAGGATTTAAAGAGACATAAGAATGTTCTAAATAGAGTAGAAAATAAGATAGAGTATACAACAAATAAAGTTAAAAACTATCTTCATAACAATATGCAAAAAATGCAAGACAAAATAAAAAATTATGTTTATCCTTATTAAATTTTAAATCTGATGGATTTTATATGCTGTAATAAATGCAAGAATAAAAATAACAATTGAATACCAGAAAAAAATATTTACTATAAACTTATAGTACTTATTTTTCACAAGGTTTTTATTAGGAATTTGTTTTTTTAAAATTAAATCTATAAATAACAATGTAATAAATATAAAAGATGCTGCAATTAAAACCGGGTAGCAAAAGAATGGAATAAAAGCAAAGAAGATCCCGCTTCCGCTTTCGGCATAGAATATGCAGCTTGACAGTGTGCATAATGTTATAACTACGGCAAGTAATAATATTTGCAGATGAGTATTTTTACTTGGTCTCATTAAAATACCGTATTGAGTAATTACAGATAATATTCCTAGCAAGCAAATGACTGGTAATAGAGAGCATTGAATCAATATAAAATACCAGCCGATGTCTTTTATTGATGTTCCAATTTTATATGACATAAAGTCTATATTG
>CALUTN010000120.1 GCA_944323665.1 Candidatus Gastranaerophilales bacterium
CATTTTTACTGTTTCTTACCGCTATTTTTGGATACATCGGTAAACAAAACTTCATGCAGCCGATATTTGTTTTTATGCAGAGCATCATGCCGCAAGATGTATTAAATGTGGTTAATACCGTCTTAAATGAAGTATTCTTCTTTAAAAAAGGAGGTTTGATAGCTATTTTAGGCTTTTGTATAACACTGTTTCTATCTACAAATACAATGGCTATCGTAGCAAAAGGATTAAACAGAGCATATAAAGTTAAGGAAACAAGGAGCTTCCTCTGTTCACGACTCCTTGCTCTCATTATGGTACTTGTAAATATTCTGGTATTATTTTTGAGCGTTAACCTCATTGTATTCGGAAAAGTTATTGTTAAATTCCTGGTAACCTATCTCGGTATGACACAGCACTTTGCAAATATAATGTTATTTGTCCGCTGGCCTATTGCATTTTTAACCCTGTTTATAATGGCATACCTGAGCTACTATATACTTCCTGATTTCAGCGGCAACGAAAAGCTCCGCCGTCACAGTGCGCTTCCGGGTTCTATATTCTTTTGTATTTCCTGGTTACTTGGTTCGTGGCTATTTTCAGTTTATATTAATAATCTGCACACATACAACTTTGTATACGGAACAATTGCAGGTTTTGCAGTTATGATGGTTTGGCTCTATTATACCTCTATTCTTATTCTGATAGGCGGAGAAATAAATTCTCAATTATACGAAAAACTGCAACGCAAAGAAGAAATTTTGACAAGGCGAAACAAACGGAAAGAAGCTCACAATGGAATTTAGAGGGAAAATAACAGTTAAATTAAAAAACACCATAAAAGATGTGCGCGGAATTACTATTGAGAGTGCTGTTAAAAACAGCTTTAACTATGATTTTAAAGTCAAAACAGGTAATTATTATGAATTTTCAATTGAAGCTGCCAACAGAACTCAAGCAAAAAAAAGAATCAAGATAATAACAGAGGAAATTCTTTGCAACCCTATAACAGAAGTTAGTGAAATATTATGGGAAGAATAAAAGCCGGAATCATTGTTTTTTTAGGTACTAATTGTGAAAAGGATACAAAACTTGCCTGTGATTATATGGGCTGGGAAAGCGAATATATTTTTCAGGATGAAAAAATAAAATCCGGGTATGATATTATTTTTCTTCCCGGCGGATTTTCGTATGGTGATTACGTTTCTTCAGGCAGGCTTGCGAAGATGACAAAGGCCGTAAAAACCTTGCCCGTAGCAAAAAGTCTTATTATTGGTATATGTAACGGATTCCAAATTTTATGTGAAGCAAAACTTCTACCGGGGGTATTAATGCCTAACAGCTCACTTAAGTTTATATCCAGAAATGTAGATCTTGAATTTAATAATAGTTTAATAAAACTGCCGGTCGCCCACCATCAGGGAAACTATGTTAAAACTGAAAATATAGACGTTTTTATGCGATACCATCAAGATATAAACGGGTCTGAAGAGAGGATTGCCGGGATAATTGATAAAGGCAACAGAATAATCGGAATGATGCCGCATCCGGAAAGAGCCGTTGACCGTACACGCACAAAAGACGGAGTTAAAATTTTTCAAGAATTTGAAAAATACGTATAAAAACTATTTGCCCGGTCGAAATATCATTTACACTTCACCACTTGATAAATTTCAAAATTGTATTATAATATACATGTTCGGTTTAATTTACCGATATTTTGATTAAATCTCATATTATTACTTTATTTTGATAGGATTTTTAATAATTTAGTGAAATTTTTTATTGTGGTTAAGAGGCTTTTATTATGTATGTAAACAAGTGCATTAAATGCGGTGCTGAGTTTGAAACTAAGAACCCCAAAAGAGTAATTTGCCCTAATTGCTTATACGCAGACAAGGGAAGTGAATCACCGGAGGAGAAACCTTTACAGAGCTATAGTTCATACAGCTCATATTCTGCAGAACCGAAGCCAAGATCTTATGACAGACCGCAGCAAGGCGGATACAGAAATAATTACCAGAGAGATAACAGGAATCAACAGGGCGGTAGTTATCAGAGAAGAGATAATCGCGGCGGATTCCAGCAAAGAAGACCTGACGGTAACAGAGGATTCAGAAATAACTATGCCAGCGGCGGGGGGAGAACTCAAGGCGGATTCCAACAAAGGCGTCCTAACAAACGTCCTAAGACTCCGAAAGCTGCAAAACCACTATTAATAAGTAAAGAACAACTGGAACAAATTGAAGTATTGTACAAAGCAATGCTTCCGCTTCCTAATCCGGATGCTCATGAAGTAATCGGAGCAAAATTAGGAATTGAACCTCAAAAAGTATTCTTCGGAATCAATCTTGTACGTCAAAAAATGATGCTTCCGAAGCTGCCGTTCCCTAAACGCAAATTGGCTATTTCACCGGACCAGCTGATGGCAATTAAGAGTTTATATGAGCCATTGCTGCCGCTGCCGCCAATCGGCTGCCACAAAATTATTGCAGCACAATTAAAAATGGATGAGTGGAGAGTCCATGTAGGGATTAAGCTCGTTCGTTCACAGCTCGGACTGGAAAGATGGAATGAAGATCGTGCTGATAAGCCTGCTGATTATATGGTAGCTAAGCACGAAAAACAAGAAAAGCTTCCGGAAGTTAAAGCCGAAGCCCCGGAAGAAGCCGTTTCTGCTGAGCCGGAAGCAGCCAACGAAGACCAGAAACCAAAACGCGGAAGAAAACCTAAGAAGAAAGAAGATGAAGAATAACTTTATTTCTGTAGGTAAAATTCTTAATTTTCACGGTGTGCGCGGTGAAGCAAAGCTTGGGTATTCAAAAAACAGAGAAGAATTCTTGTCCAAGCTTGAGGAAGTTTATATCCAAGAAAAAAATGAGTATAAACCACTTGAAATAGAAAACATCCGTTTTACGCCAAAGTGCGCTATCATAAAATTTAAAGGTATTGATACCCTTAACGATATACTGGAATATAAAGGGAAACTTCTTTTTGTGCCTCAAGATTCTGCAAGAGAATTTCTGGAAGAAGATGAATTTTTGATTGACGAACTTGTCGGATTGGATGTCTGCGACGGTGAGAAAATAGTCGGAGCCGTTGTAGGAGTCTCTAATAACGGTGCCAGTGATTTATTGTCCGTAAAGACATTATCAAAAAATATCTGCCTTGTGCCTTTTGTAAAAGCTATCGTGCTCTCTGTTGATATAAAAAACAGGAAAATACAAATTAATAACATTGAGGGGTTGCTTCAATGAGATTTGACGTATTAACATTATTCCCGGAGCTTATACAGACACACATGGACTTTAGTATAATGAAAAGGGCTTCAGAAAGCGGGATAATTGAAGTTAACACAATTAATCCCAGAGATTATTCGCATGATAAACACAAGCGGGTTGATGATACGCCTTACGGCGGCGGAGCGGGCATGGTTTTAGCTCCGCAGCCTTATGTTGAAGCTTATGAAGATGTACAAAAACTCAATAACACAATAACACTGATGATGACTCCGCAAGGCGAACCATTCACTGATAAACTTTCCAACGAACTTGCAAAATATGAACAAATAATAATTCTTTGCGGTCATTATGAAGGATTTGATGAAAGAATCCGTGAAATTATCAAACCCAAAGAAATTTCCATAGGCGATTTTGTGCTAACAGGAGGCGAACTGCCGGCTTTATGCATCATTGACAGTGTTTCAAGAAAAATAGAAGGGACATTGGGAAAAATTGAATCGGCACATGATGATAGTTTCTCGGATGGACTTTTAGAATACCCGCAGTACACAAAACCCAGAGAATATCGGGGATTCAAAGTCCCTGACGTATTATTAAACGGGAATCATAAATATATTGAAGATTACAGAATGCAGAAAAAAATAGAGCGTACTCAGAAGAGACGCCCCGATTTATGGGAAAAATACATTGAGGGATAATTATTTTCCCCCATATTTTGATACTAAATCATTAATTTTTTCCGACTTTATACGCTCATTCCTTGATACAGCCCTCATCGTATCATAATCTGTTATCAGCATCTTGTTCCCGTATTCACGATCAAGTTTATTAATAACCTCAGTAAGTGCAGGGACACCGTTTTCTGAATTCAGCTTTGAATATGCCTGCGCAGCCTCAGCTGCATTTGAATAATACAGATATTCATCCAAAATACCGTCTCTCCCGGAAAGACTTAAGTCTATTTTGGAAGAATTAGGAACAAGTACAGCCTTATCTAATGTATATTCTTTATCCGAATACTTGCGTGCTATCTTGAAACCATCAGCTTTTACTTTTAAATCCCAATATAATGTATCAGCCAGTTTAACACCTGATTTTTTCAATTCCGAGAGAACTTTGCCTGTCGCATGTTCTTGTAAAAACTTCTTCCCTTCCGGGGATATAACCAGTGCCATTCCAAAATTGGGACCTTGTACTTGATTTATTTGCATATTTTACCTCCAATTATTCAGAAAAATAGAGTTCCTGAATTATCCCTATTATTTTGTTTAAGAAATTTTTGTACTTAATTCTGTCTGCATAGCCTGATAATACTATATCGGCATGTGATTTACAAGGTCTAATATGCACTTTTGCTTTTTTATTAGCATTTTCATATATAAATTCTGCAGAATCACCCAAATCACGCTCAGCGGCTCTTATAAAGAATCTTTCACGCTTAATATCTTCCGGAATATCAACATAAATTTTGAAATTAAAAGCATCTTTAATTTTTGATGTTAATGTAAACAAACCCTCCGATATAATAACTTTTGAAGGTTTCGCTAAAGTATGATTATCATATCTTATAGCTGTACCGCTCATATCGTATTTAGGAAGATATGTCGTTTTTCCGGCAAGAAGTTCTTTAATATGTTTGCTCATCAGCTCCAATTCAAGAGCCTCCGGACTATCTAAGTCATAATTCTTAGCAAATTCTGAAAAACTGCCTGCAGCTTTAACCATAGCCGAGCGATCATAATAATAATCGTCCGTATTAACACGTGTTATGACATCTTCAATACCAAATTCAGCGGCGAAAGATTCTATTGTGTCTATTAAGTCCTTTGTAATAGTAGACTTCCCGCTCGCCGTTTCTCCCGCAATACCTATTGACGCAGGCATCTGAAT
>CALUTN010000121.1 GCA_944323665.1 Candidatus Gastranaerophilales bacterium
CCCATGCCTGTGGCAAATGCACCCAGAGCACCTGAGGTACAAGTATGAGAATCCGCACCAACCAAAACTTCTCCCGGATTAACAAAAGTTTCAACCAGTCTTTGGTGACAAACTCCCGCACCGACATCGGAGAGAACGGCACCATACTCTTTAGAAAACTCTCTTAGCACCATCTGGGTATTTGATAACTCTTTTCGCGGGCTTGGAGAAGCATGGTCTATAAATAAAATAGACCTTTGCGGATTATTTAGATTATTTACCCCTAATTTCTTAAACTCTTGTACAGTAAGAGGTCCTGTTCCATCTTGCACAGCCGTTACATCGACTTTAGAAATAACAAGTTCGCCGGCATGTACAATTTTTCCGGCATGTTCAGATATTATCTTTTCCGCAAGAGTTAATCCCATATAAAAACTCACTCCTCCTATGTAATATGTAGATATTTTACCACATATTTTTTTATATTAAAATATTATTTAAGGTTTAGTTTTGCGGGAGAGCAGGTGTGGAAAAATTAAGAAAGAGTTTTGAATTGCTATTGACTAATAAAGTGTACTTGTATTTACTCATATTATTGTTTTGTTTCCTCCTTGCAGCAAATTGTACGGAATATGATTTTGATCTCTACGCAAGACTAATTGTAGGAGAACATTTTGTAGAAACCGGAGAATTTCTCTACCAGGATTTCTTGTCATACACTCCTACACATATATGGTATGACCACGAATGGGGGGCAAGTATCATATTTTACTTATTTTATAAGTACTTCGGGGTTGTTGGATTTGTGATTTTTCAGGCTCTGGCACTGTTTGGAACAACTTTCTTTGTAATCAAAACTCAGCAGATTCAAAAACATGCTTACCCTGCAAGTTTAACTTTTATAACACTATTCCTGCTTCTATTTTCACACCTGAATCCAAGCCTTGTCAGATGCCATTTGTTTAGTTTTTTCTTTTTCAGCGTTTTTCTTTATATTCTTGAAAAAGCAAGATTACAGGACTCAAAACTCGTTTGGCTGATTCCTCCAATAACCATTCTTTGGAATAACATACACGGTGGTGTCGTTGCCGGACTTGGAATAGTATTTATATACTTCGTAGGAGAATTATTATCCAAAAAGCCTTGGAAAAGGTATTTAATTCCGCTTTTAGTATCAATCCCTCTTCTCGCAATCAATCCTTATGGCTTTGAATATCTGAATTTCCTAATATCTGCAAACACTAAGAACCGGAAATACATTACAGAATGGTGGACAGTATTTGCGCAAAAACATGTTATGTATTACTATCCTGGATTCTGTGTAATGATTTTTGCGGTTATTACATCTGTTATCAACGTAATAAAGGCAAAGAAGCTTAATTTGACAAAAATACTTATACTATTAACAACAACAGCACTGGGTATAACTCATGTAAAATTAATGTCATTATCTATTATTTCAATAGCCGCACTTTGTTATAACGATATTGCAGAACTAATTGATAAAAAACCGGCAAAATATCTGGAACAAATTGTCTGCTGGATTGTATTTCTATCACTGTTTACAATACCGCTTGCCAGACCCGGAATCCCCAAAGTTAATACGAATAAATTTCCTGTACTGGAAACAGAGTTTATAAAGATAAATAATATTAAAGGAAATATATTAACATCTTTCGGATTCGGAAGTTACGTATCATACAAGCTTTACCCGAATAATCTTATATACATAGATGGAAGATATGAAGAGGTCTACTATGATATGGAGTTCAATAATTTAATAACCTATGAACTCGCAAAAGAAGGTTGGGAAAAAATTTATAAGGATTACCCAACGGAGATTCTTATGCCGGAAAAAGAAAGCCCGGTATATAAGGTATTAAAAGAATCAACAGACTGGCAATTAATTTATGAGGGCACAAAGTGCGGCGTTTTTGTACTTAAAGATTTAGTAAAAAAAGCATATAAAAACCCTTCAGATGAAATAAGATATTATGAGGTAACAGCTTTTGAAAATAATGGTAAATTTGGTAAAAAATCTCTTGGAATAACATTCAAGGAGGAGGGGTCTCCGGACTAAGTTTGGTATTTCAAAATGAACAATACCGGCTCAATATATTTGACTGGAGATTGTGCGGAAAAGATACCTATATAGCCCCTCATTATGACAAAATGTACTATAGAAGGACTATATTTTTAAATAATAACAAATTTTCGGAAAAATAAAAACGGTAATTCGGTTAAGTAAGAATAAAATTTTCCTATGATATAATTTAAAAAAAAGAAGGTGTTTATGAAAAATCCGTTGAAATATACCTGTTTATTCGGAGGCGGAGCAATAAGAGGTTTAGCATACATAGGAACCATCCGCGCATTGGAAGAACTTGGCATTGAATATGATATCATCGGCGGTTCTTCCGTCGGCTCAATATTTGCAGTTCTTCTAGCCTGCGGATACCGGTCGTATGAACTTGAAAATTTATTTATAAAAGTCAATTTTGAACTTTTTAAGGATATTCATTTAGGTTTTAATAAACCTTTCGCCTTGAGCAAAGGAGAAATTTTTGTAGATTGGATAAATGAATTGATTTCAAGAAAAATTGAGAATGTTAAAAATAGACCAATAGTTTTTAATGATTTAGACAAAGAACTTGTTGTAATAACAACTAACCTAAAAACATTCAGCACCCAAGAATTTTCAAAAAAAGAAACTCCCGATTTTGAAATAGCGAAAGCAGTAAGAATATCTTCCAGCATGCCGGGACTTATGCCACCTTATAAATATAATGATGCGGACTTGGTAGACGGAGACTTGCAAAAAGCTTCTCCTATGTGGAGGCTGACAGACACACTTAAACATTCGGAAAGCAGAATTTTAGAATTTCGTCTTGAAGGCTCTTGCGGAGAAACTGATTCAAATCCTATTTCGTTTATAAACACTATTTACAGCTGTGTAACAGATGTTGCAACAGATTTTGTATCAGAAATATACGGTGCTAATGACCGTTTTGACTGTATAAGAATTAATACAGGTGATATTTTCTTTGCAGATTTTAATTTAGATAAAGAATCCCGAAGGAAGCTTATTGAAAGCGGCTATAATCAAACTATTCATTATTTTAAAGATATCTTACCGGCAAAAAAAGAAAAACTGGAAAACGTATATTCTAAGGCCTTGACATACCTGAAGCAAGCACTAAAGGGTTTAAAGTCAAATAATGTGGAAGAAGTCCAATGGTGGTTCGGAGATTTATTTACACTTCTATGCGAAAATAAAGAAGTTGTAGATCCTAATATTTATCAGGAAATTCTTGATGTGAAAAATAAACTGGCAGATTCAATAACAATGCTTCTGTTTTTCTACACAAGGTTTCGCGGCCAAAAGGAGCTGGAAGCGAGTCTGAAAAAACTCGTAATCACAGTTGAGGAAAGGCTTACAGATATTCGACTCTACCTTCAAAATTGTAAAGTTTTGTAAAAATATTCAAAAATCAGGGGCATTTCTGTAATAAATCTTAACAAAACACTTGAGGTTTATATACTTTTGATATATATTAAGTATATAAGATTTATTTGTTATGTGCATAAATTAATTAAATCTATTGAATTAATATCCCTTAATACACCCAGAAGGGATACCATTGAGCGTTACATTTACCCTATATTTTTCAAAACCACCCCAGGAGTTTAATAGTATGAAAGATCAAGTTATCACAATGAAAAAATGCAACAATGCACACCTGACAGAAAGAAAATACACTTCTACCCCGATTAATACAACAGATTTTGGTGATTATCTTAGAAAAATTAATTCATTCAAGAGCCTTGACGCTGCTGAAGAAAAAGAAGTTGCACGAAAAGCCAAAAATGGAGATATAAAATCAAAGCAAATACTTGTTCAAGCGAATTTAAAACTTGTAATAACAATTGCCAGAAAAGCTATACACGTATCTAAACTTCCGCTTGTTGACTTAATCCAGGAAGGGAATTTGGGATTAATGGTTGCAGCAGAAAAATTCAACCCTGATTTAGGTTACAGATTTTCGACCTACGCAGGTTGGTGGATTAAACAAGCTATGTTCAAGGCAATTTCTGAACAGTCATATTGTATGAAAATTCCTGTTTATATACAAGAAACTCTTTCTAAATTTTCCAAAGTCAAATCTGAGATGGAAAAAAGCTATAACTGCCAGGTTACAAACAGTGATGTTGCAAAGAAAATGGATATAGAGCCGGAAAAAATCGGGATGTTTTTATCAGCTTATAATACAACCATATCTATAGAAAGCGGACTTGAGTGCAATAACGGTAGTGAACTTAATGTTGCGGATATTTTAGAAGATAAAAATAATAAGGTTGAAGAAAATATTGAATATGAAGAATTAAAACGTGAAATTACAAACATTGTTGCGACACTTAAAGAGCGCGAGCAAACAGTTATAAAAATGCGCTTTGGGCTTGAAAACTTTACTAAAACGACACTTGAAGATATTGGAAAACTCTTTGGTGTTACTAAAGAATGCATAAGGCAAACTGAAATAAGAGCACTAAATAAAATGAGATTAAAACTACAAGAAGGATAAAGAAACGGACATAATGTCCGTTTCTTTTTGTAAAGAGTAAATAAATCTTCACAAACAATTTGCAATTTAAATATGTTTATTTTAGTATTACAACATACGCCGATTTATAAAAAGAATGTGTTTAATTCACATTCTAATTTAAAAAGGTTAAAAAAGGGGTAAAAACCTGTAAAATAGCATTAAAAAGAAAATTATGAAGGAACATTAAAATGGGCATTAAAGGTAAAAACGACAGAATGGTAGTTCTTGCTTGCGAAGATTGTAAAGAAAGAAACTATACAACAGTTAAAAACAAAAAGAATACAAAAGACAGACTTGAATTAAGCAAATACTGTCCGACTTGCAAGAAACACACAACTCACAAGGAAACGAAATAGTAGTGACTCGTAACTAGTGAATAGTGACTCGTGTTAAAATATATTCACCATCGCTATTCACTAATCACGAACTTGAGCGTCCTTAGTTCAGTTGGTAGAACGTCGGTCTCCAAAACCGGATGTCGAGGGTTCGAGTCCTTCAGGGCGCGAT
>CALUTN010000122.1 GCA_944323665.1 Candidatus Gastranaerophilales bacterium
CTGTCGAGCATGCATATACATTGCGTCCGATAGCCGGAGAGCTTGAACAAAGAGGGGTAAAAGTAATAACCCAGCCGGATAGTTTCGGACTTGGAGAAGCCGCAAGTTATATTACTCCTGCCCAGTTAAATTGTCTTTCTCAAGAGGGGAATATAGTTATTGATGTCGGATATGGAGCGGGCGGTCTTGATATTCTTGATATTATTACAGGTATAGAAAAGGAAAGAAACTTAAAAATCTATATTGTTATTAATACTGCAAAATTTGAAACTTCAGACAAAGAAAGTATTCTTGAATATCTTGAATTTGCGGCAGGAGAGGTAAAAAGAGACTGGAAGAAATTCTCCGGAATCATATCTAATACCCATCTTGGTGACGAGACAACATCAATTGATATTATAAAAGGATATGAAAAATTAAAAGAGGCTGCAGAAGAAGTTAACTTGCCTATAATAGCGATAGGAGTTGATAAACGTTTAGAAAAAGAGTTTTCTGATAAATATGACGGCACAGATATCTGGATATATGATAGAATGATGCCGAAAGCTCTCTGGTAGAGCAGAGGAAGATGGGTAATAATTTGAACAATAAGGGGCGGGATTTGCTAAAGCAAATCCCGCCCCTTATTGTAAATCCTAAAAACTATTTCAAAGATGTAATCAAATCCTTGATAGTTTTTTCCTGAACAGAAATTTCTTCAATTCTGGCATTAGTTTGTTCAACGAGTTCTTTTGGTGCATTAGCGACAAATTTTTCGTTTTTCATTCTGCCGAGGAGTGAATTCTTTTCATTCAGGAGTTTTTCAAGTTTCTTTTCCTGGCGCTTGATTTCTGAATCCAAATCAATCAAGTCTGCGAGCGGAACGATTAGTTTAGAAGCTGAAACAACGGCAGTTGCAGATTTCGGAGGTACAGAGGCGTTCATATCAGCATAAGTAATTTTATTAACTCTTGCGAGTCTGTGGATATAGGCTTCTATTTCTCCGAAAATATCTTTTTCTTTGCCTTCTGCTCTTATTTCAACATCTACGGTAGCGGAAGCCGGTATATTAAAGCTTTGTCTGACATTTCTTAGAGAAGATATTGTTTCAAACACAAGTTTCATTTCCTCAGCTTCTTTCAGGTAGCTCAAAGAATCGCTGTATGCAGGATATTTAGCTATAACAAGCGCGCTTGGCATATCAACATCGCTGCCTAACCCGTAAGTTCCGACCAAGCCCTGCCAAACCTGTTCTGTTATATGCGGCATAATCGGGTGCAGGAGCCTTAAAGACATATCGAGAACATATCTCAAAACTCTTTGAGTGTTGAGTTTTAAATCTTCATCCGCAAGCTGGATTTTTGCAATTTCAACATACCAATCACAGTATTCGCTTCTGAAGAAATCATACAAAGTATGTGCAATTTCTCCGATTCTGTACTCTTTCATATACTTGTTAACGGTTTTGGATGTTTCATTAAGCTGGTTAAGAATCCATTTGTCAACAAGTGTAAGTTTATCTTTGTCAATCGGTTTGTTATCAACTCCTTCAAGGTTCATAAGAACGAAGCGGGAAGCATTCCAGAGCTTGTTAGCGAAGTTTCTTCCGTATTCAAATCTCTCATCAGAAATTTTGATATCCTGACCGCCGTATGTACAGAGAGAGGTCATCGTGAATCTTAAAGCATCACAGCCGTATTTATCAATGATTTTAACCGGATCTATTGTGTTGCCTTTTGATTTAGACATTTTTTGCCCTTTTTCATCACGAATAAGCCCATGGATGTAAACGGTTGAGAACGGTGCTTTGCCGGTAAATTCAAGTCCCATGGTAATCATTCTTGCGACCCAGAAGAAGATAATATCAAACCCTGTTACAAGAACTGAAGTCGGGTAGAATTTTTTAAAGTCATCGGTTTCTGAGTTCGGGAATCCCATTGTTGAGAACGGCCACAAACCTGATGAGAACCAGGTGTCAAGACAGTCTGAATCCTGTACATAGTTTTCCGGATCCGGATTTTCTTTGGCTACAACCATCTCTCCTGTCTTTTTATGATAATAAGCCGGAATCTGATGCCCCCACCATAATTGACGGGAAATACACCAGTCACGGATGTTTTCCATCCAGCCAAGATAGTTCTTTTCCCAACGTTCAGGGATGAATTTAATTCTTCCGTCTTTAACCGCTGCAATGGCTTCTTTAGCCAGAGGTCCCATTTTTACAAACCACTGTTCGGAGAGGAGAGGTTCAATAGTTGTGTTGCATCTCTGGCACTTTCCTACGTTGTGTTCGTGGTCTTTTATTCTTAATAAGAAGTTGTTGTAGCTTAGCATATCAACAATTTTCTTACGTGCTTCATAACGGTCTAACCCTTGATAATCAGGCGGAACTTCCGCACATGATTTCATTTTTCCTTCTTCATCAATAACCCATATCGGCTGGAAGTTGTGGCGTTTGCCTACTTCGTAATCGTTTGGATCGTGAGCCGGAGTGATTTTAACGGCACCTGTTCCGAAAGATTTGTCGACATATTCATCCGCAATAATAGGGATTCTTCTTCCTGAAAGCGGAATCATAACGGTTTTTCCGATAAGCTCAGAGTATTTCTTATCAGAAGGGTGAACAGCAATAGCAACATCCCCGAACATAGTTTCAGGTCTGGTTGTTGCAACAATAATTGCGCCCGGTTCGCCTACAAGAGGATAAGATATTTCCCACAAATGTCCCTGTTCGGTTTCGTATTCGGTTTCGATATCAGAAATAGCGCTCTGGCATCGAGGGCACCAGTTTACGATATAAGCTCCTTTGTAGATTAAGCCTTTATTATAAAGAGTAACAAAAACTTCTTTAACAGCTTCTGAGCAGCCTTTATCAAAAGTGAATCTTTCTCTTGAAAGGTCAAAAGATGCGCCGAGTCTTTTGAACTGGTTTAAGATAGCTGATTTATGTTCATTTGCCCATTTCCAGGTGCGTTTTAAGAATTCTTCCCGTCCGATATCGTGGCGGCTAAGACCTTCTTTTCTGAGCTCTTTTTCTACAACAGCCTGAGTCGCAATACCTGCGTGGTCAGTTCCCGGAATCCAGAGTGCTTCATAACCGCTCATTCTGTGATAACGGGTAAGAATATCCTGTAATGTTCCGTCAAGAGCGTGCCCCATGTGAAGAACCCCGGTAACGTTCGGAGGCGGAATTACGATTGTAAACGGAGGCTTGTTAGAATGCGCATCCGCTTGGAAGTATTTTCCGTCTTCCCAAAACTTATACATTTTTTCTTCGGTAGACTTGGGGTCGTAAACCGTAGGTAAATCCTCTGTTTTTATCTTAGTTTCCATAAATTATCCTCTCTTTAGTAATTAAATTTTACTACAAACAAAGTCAGCGGAATAATTTAAGGGAAAATTTTTCTTTGAGTTTTACATTTGGAAACATTTTTAAGGCTTCAATTTTAAACTCAGGTTTTAAATTTTTATCCAGTCTTTTATAAAAACTGTTAAGTTCCTGATTGATTTTTAAATCAAGAATTTTGGCGCTCGGATTAAAGGACTTGATTTCTTTCATAATATTCAGAATCTCAAAACCTTCTTTTGTATAAGTTTTGTGAATGGTGGAGCCTTCAACCACTCTGTAGAAATAAGTTCCGCCTTTAATGATTTTGATTGATTCGGCTCTGAGTATTGCTTTTACTGAAAAATAATTATCTTCGGCAGGATTTGTTTTACCGTAAAATTTTATATCATTGTTTGTTAAAAACTCTTTGCGGTAAATTTTGTTATAGATATTACAGTTTTTCATAATCAAACTGTTTTTATCTTTTATTTTGAAATTTTTGTTTCTCAGTTTTCCGTTTTCTAAATACTGCCTGCAAACGGATAAAATAATATCATCTTTGTAAGAGTATAGTTTTTCATAGAAATCATTACTTATAAAATCATCCGAATCAATAAAGCCGATATAATCGCCAGCCGCAGCTTCCAACCCGGTATTTCTTGCATATCCCTGTCCTTGATTCTGTTGGTTTATGATTCTAATGCGCGAATCTTGCTCTGCAAATTTTTCAAGAATTTTAAGCGAATTATCCGTTGAGCCGTCGTTAACGCAGATTATTTCAATGTCTTTGAGTGTCTGGTTAATGACACCGGTCAAACATTCTTCCAGATATTTTTCAGAATTATAAACAGGAATAATTATTGAAAGCATGGTTTAATAATAACATGTCCGGGATATAGGGTAAAGTAAAACAACAAATAGCGGATTCAATGAAAAGCTGAGGAAATATGTGCACACTGCAAGATAGAAAGTTCATTCCCCTTTAATCACAGTATCACCTGCAATTTTTTCGCCTTCTATTAAATATCTGGCATATTCTGTTTTCATCAAATGATTATCAACCAGAGAATATGATTCCAGGGTTAAACTGTTTATTCCGCTGAAACTATTACCCTTTAGTCTCAATGTTACCGTATCAATTAACACTTTGTTATTATCGTACGGAAGTCTTTTGGAGAACACAACAAGGTTTCCTTCAACCGTGCTCACTGAAACATCGGCATTAGCTCCGCTGAAGGGGTTATCAAGGATAATTTTATCTCCTACCCTGGAAAGGTTCCAAAAATCTACACTCTGAGGCTTAAAAGTCGCCTTGCTGTTTGTATCGTCCAGTTTCGCACTAACTCTCCAACTTCCATACAGTGCTTTTGGTACATCTTCCACCGAAACACCGGCCTTTAAGACCATATCCTGCGCAAAAACCGGGATGATAAACAGAAAAATTAAAGTTAATAATATTCTTTTCATAATTTTATTATAACTATTTTATAATAAATGTCATACGATTTATTATTGAACAGGTCTCCATAATTTCACTTTTACCGCCTTCCTGTATTTAATAAGCTATGCTTACTATTTTCCCCGATATCCTCCGCAGATTACACAAAAAAAATCCCTCCGAGAGAAGGAGGGAAAAAGCTTTTGTAAGATGTAAGATTTGTAAGATGTAAATATAAGAGAGTGGTGGGGGTAAATAATGTAAGAGAAACCCCCGTTGAGTTATTTTTGATTAAGCGATGAAATTGTTACCGAATCTGTTTGCTCCGT
>CALUTN010000123.1 GCA_944323665.1 Candidatus Gastranaerophilales bacterium
GCAGATTTTCTCTTGCGAGTTGATTTAACGCTCTGTGGAGGAGTTTATTCTCCGGAACATTAGGATATTTATCCACAATTTCGTTAATTCTTTTTTCACAAGAATGAATAATCGGCCACATCCATTCGGTCAAATGGTTCATCCATACGTAGAAATGACCGCCCTGCCCCCAGGAGCTTTCAGGAATTTGGATAGCTTCTTTTGGCGGATATTTGGTAATATATTCGCCCGCTGTCATTCTTTCTATTTCAGGCAAGTAGTTATTGAATTTTTTAATAACCTGTTTAATAAATTCAACTCCTTCGAACCACCAGTGTCCGAACAACTCGGTATCAAATGATACCATTACCAGACCTTCTTTTCCTGTAGCCAATTTGTAGTCATTTAATAAGTGATAAATCAAAGTTGTATAGTGATCAGAGTTTTCATTAACTTTGTTCATAGCAAGCACCGGATCATAGAGCATCTTATCGCCCAAATCTGTAGTAGGAGATGTTATTCTCCAATAGTGCATACCGGATTTATCATCTTTTTTATGAAATTCTCTAAAACATCCGTCTCCGGGATAACCGTCTGCTGCAGACCAAACTTGATAACCGGCTCTGTCATTTCTTCCCATAACTGCAACCTGAGCGTCAGGAAGCCAGTATGCAGAATATGTGTCATAACCTGTTGCAGGTCTTTCCGGCAGCGGAATGTATTCAATATTGCCATACATACCTATAACACGTCTGTTACCGATTGAGTTACCGCCTTCAATAACGTGAGATTCCGTAAAGAAGTAATGAATATCATTATTTTGAAGTGTTACTTCTATAGCCGGTCTCCAGTGCTTTTTACCATCTTTACCGACAAATTCATATCCTTGGCGGTAAGCACATTCAGGAAGCCAGGCACCCATCGCTTTTTTACCGAATAATCTTTTTGTTGTATCTTGACCGACTTTGAATTGAGCATTTAAGTTGCTGTCAGTAGCAAGCAATGGCGAAAATCCATGTGTTGCGCCTGACGTAGTAATTTCAATACAACCAAGGTCTTGATACTTTTTGAAATATTTAATAAGATTTTTTTCGTACTTATTAACAAAATCATCTCTTAACTTATTCCACCAATCAAAATAATATTTAGCAAGATATTTTAAATGCTGCGAATGAGCAACTTTAGGAGCAGGATATCTTTCTAAATCTTTTGAAACGGAAGCTATTCTGGAATCAATGTATTCCACAAAACCGTTTTGCAGATGTTCATCATTCAATTGTTCTGCAAGAATCGGTGTAATTCCTACAGTTAATTTTGCTTTTATACCTTCATCATACAATTCAGAAATTGCATTCAATAGAGGAACATAGGTTTCTGCCATACATTCATATAGGTTTTCTTCACCAAATGGCCACATTCCCGCCATTCTATAATAAGGAAGGTGACTATGTAACATAAATACGAATTGTCCTACTGACATGTTTGCCTCCGTTCGTTTTAAAGAATATATATTTTTACATTATTATTTATAACATAAATGAAAGAAAAATGTTACTCTTAAGTATTAGTTAATATGAATAATGTTACAAATGTTAACCTAGCTTCAGCCCTGAATTTCTGAAAAAGCTTGTTATATAAGGTATATATAGAAAATTAAGTGTAATAAACACACCTATCCTATCGTAAATATTGGTTTGTTATTCTTTGAACAAGTTGCGCAAAAATCTGTTTCAGCGGTTATATTTTGAGAATAATTCTTGAAAGAACTTCCTGTTCTGCCCCTATAATCATTTGATAAAAAAGGACATGAGTATACTCCGTTTTCTGAAAGAACACGTCCGTACATACAATCCGTTTTGGAGGACGGCGCAGAATAGTTGTCATCATTATAATCAGGATGTGAGACAGTTATTTGAATATCGGTATTGGTTATATTTTGTTCTTCAAATATTTTACTGAAATTTTCTCTGATGAGTGTTTGAGGAAGTTTGTAAAAATTTTGTATTGTAAGTACGGTATCAAAACAGTATCGGCTTAGTATTTTTAATGCATAAATTGTTTGTCTGTAATTCCCCCTATACCTAACCTTATCACTTTCAATTTCATCAAAATGTGCAAGTGAAAGTTTAAAAAATATTTGGGTATCTCCTTCATCTTCAACTTTTTTTAAAAATCTGATTTTCTTTTCATTTAAAAAACTAGAGTTTGTACAAATACAGACATTACATCTTTTTAAGCATAATCTTAAAATCGTATTAAAATCCGGATGGGTCATCGGTTCAGCCCCGGTAAGATAAATGCAATGAAGATTTTCATATTTTGTGTCCTCGAGGGCTTCTTTTATTCTTTCAAGAGAAATAAAATCTTTTACAGATTTAGGCATTGGAAAATCAATATAACAATTTTTGCATCTTTGATTACAATTTTTTGCAGTCAGTTCTATAAAAATATTATTTAACTCCTCCAGTTTATAAACCGGGGCTGTATAAATACTGCTCATAACTCCTCCTTTAAATTTGACTAGTTTATTTTATTCCGATATTAAAAGAAAAAAAATTATCGGATTGGGGAGTCTTAAGGAAGTATAAAGCTGTATAAATTTAAAAAGTTATACCGTGAAAATCATCACCGCCGGTTTTAATAAGTTCCGGATATTTGTCAGCAATTTTTATAACATCTTTTGCAGAATGGAATTTAACGACTTTGCGAAATCTAGGATACGGATAATAAGTTTCTATTCCATCCAGACCTGTTTTTATTAAGGATTTAACAAGTCTGTCAAGACTAAATGCCCAATAGCAGGCCGGGTGCGCTAATACGGCTATTCCTCCTGCATTATGTATAGCTTCTATTAGCTTTTTAACATTACGTCTCGAAAATAGTCTTACAAAAGCACCTTCCGTTTCTTTTTTAGTTTTGGCTAAAAAGGGTTTAAGTTGTTCATTATTTATATCTATTCCATAAGCAAGTAAATGTATGAAAACATACCCGTACCAGCAGTCAAATTCAGCACCTGTAAGAAGAATATCATCCTGATAAAGTTTGTGGCCTTCTATAGTGTTATGATCTGTTATTGATATTAGTTTGTAACCTTTGTTTTTTGCAGATTCAATTATCTGCCTGAAATCGCCCTTACCATCCGAATATTTTGTATGGATATGAAGGTTAACAAGGTTATTTTCGTAATCTTCTATTGTAAAACTTTTAATTATTTCTTTAATATTTTTCATAACAACATCTTTATAATACAATAAACTATGACAGTAAGACATGACAACCCGATTTATTAAGAGAGGACGAAGAAAAGAGTATGACCAAAAAGAATAAAACTCCGTTAGGAATTTTTATGGAATCTATAGGACTTTATTTTTCAAATTTTGATAAGTTTGTTAAATATATGTCGTTTCCGGTGCTTGGACAAATTGCCGGACTGCTTCTTGTGTTTGCTCTTGTATATTTTTATTCAAAATACATGCCGTATTTGATGCAGAAAGTTGCATTTTTTGATAATTTTAGCGTCCTTGTTTTATGCGCAATCTTAATTACTCTTCCCGGACTTATTCTTTTTATAAAAGCTTTTTGGGAATATCTTGTAGCCTACGGTGCAGTAAACTCAATGCTTGATAATATGCTCCGCTCAGGTAAAGTTTATGATTTTGATGCTCATACTGAACTTATTAAACGAAGGACTCTTCCTTTTGTTGGTTTATGGCTTTTGTTCGGAATCTTTTCATTACTTTCGGTAATTCCGATTTTCTGGGTTCCTTGCGGTGTTTTTGCAGTCTTTTTTGTTTTAATCTTTCAGGTATTTACGTATGAGCCGGAACAATCTCCAATAGGCTGTGCAAGAAGAAGTTTAATTTTAGTTAAGGGGCATTTTGCTTCAACTTTTATGTTGATGGCTTTAGCCGGGGCTTTAACGTATATCCTCATTCCTCAAATAATTAATTCTATTTCTGAAATAATCAAGCTCACAGGATTTTTAAGCGGAGTTGTTTCAAATTTTATAGCAGAACTTCCGATAAACGAAATTAATTCAACTTTAACAACATATCATCTCGAACCGCTTAAAATTGAGGAACTTTCAAAATTTGCTGTTACAACTTTTGTAGCACAAATTTTTATTCAATATACGCTTCCGATGAGGTCAATTCTCTGGGGAATGTGGTATAGAGAACTCAACGGCTCTATTCCTCAGACGGGTGAAAAAAAGAAATCCTCTAAAACCAAAAGACCAAGTGAAAAACTGATGGAATCATCCAGAAAAAAATATTCAACTAAAAAATTGGATAAAAATATTTTAAGACGCGCTATGGAAAAAGATGAAGAAGATTAAATCCTCCGGTAGATTTCGAAGGTTAAATCACCCGGGAAAACTTTTTCTTGCTTATAGTACTTTTCAACGTAATTTTTAATTTGTATTCCGTAATCTTGTCCAAACTCTTTGTAATAATATGGAGATGTGTCATAGTTACTTATTATAACAAATTCCGGCTTTATGATTTCAAGTCTTTTTATTATTAAATCTTCCCCAAATGTTTCTACATACAAGGGGATAAGAGAATAGAATTTATCATCAGTTTTTCTTCCGGTTATAACATTTACAGCCAGACATTCCGGATAAACGACAACCAGGTCATCTTTTTGGGAGTTTTTAAAAATATATTGATTTACTTTGTTTATTGCAGTGCCATATTCTAAAGTTGTTTTTATCGGTGAATTTACGAGTTTAACATTTTTGTAATACAATCCGTAAATATTGTGCCCGGCAATAATAATCCCCCATAAAAGTAAAACAGCTGCTATATTTTTCCTATAGGCTGCCGGTATGACTATCAAAAGGGCAATTAGTCCAAAAGGAATAAAGAAAACACCGTAAGCTTGGAGCGTAAATCCCCAGAATACTTTTATAGAGATTAAGATTGATGCCATAATGAAGAATTTTTCATTAAATTTAAATTCTCTGAATCTGAATATAAAAA
>CALUTN010000124.1 GCA_944323665.1 Candidatus Gastranaerophilales bacterium
TAATAAGATTTCTTATTCTTTATAATAAAGTTTGGAATGTCTTTAGCCCTAATAATAAAAATAATACATTTTATGTACAAAAGCCTCTCAAAAGAGAGGCTTTTGTATGTTTTTATTCTGCTTCAAACATGTCTTTGCCGACCGAACATAGGGGACAAACCCAATCAGCAGGTAAATCTTCAAACGCAGTTCCCGGAGCGATTCCGTTATCAGGGTCTCCTACTGCCGGATCATATTCGTAATGACATACTGTACAAACATATTTTTTCATAAAATATCCTCCTTAAATCTTTATATGTATATTAAACTATAATTCTAAAGATTTTACTATTGTATTTACAACATTTTCAAGCTCATCCAGCTGGTTACTTTTCAGTGTAGATTTTATACAAAAACCCGGTTCAATAAATTCTGTACCTTTTAATCCTTCCAACAGGCTTTTTATTTGCCCCCCGCAAACCGGCGCCCAAGAACCGTTTTCGACCAAACTTATTTTTCTGTTTTGCAGGTTATGCGAGACCAATACATGAATGAAATTCTGCATAGATTCAAATATTCCGCCATTATATGTGGTCGTTCCTAATACCAGATTAGAATACTTGAAACACTCTGCCAAAACTTTAGAATAATGCGTATACGATAAATCGTACATCTTAATATTCTTTACTCCTCTGTCAGCCAACATGCCGGCAAGAATATTCAAAGCATTCTCCGTTCCTCCGTAAACAGAGGTATATGCTATTAAAACACCTTTTTCTTCAGGAGTATAGCTGGACCATTTATCATATTTTTCAACAAACAAACCAATATTATTTTTGATAATAAGCCCATGGAGCGGACATATCATTTCAATATCAAGTCCCGCTGCCTTTTTTAAAAGCATCTGAACTTGAAGTCCATACTTGCCGACAATATTTGTATAATACCTTCTTACCTCATCAAGATAGTCCCGTTCCCAGTTAACTTCATCATCAAAAAGGTTTCCGTTAATTGCTCCAAAAGAACCAAATGCATCTGCTGAGAACAAAATTTTGCCGGTCTTATCATAAGTAACCATGACTTCCGGCCAGTGAACCATCGGGGCCATGTAGAATACAAGTTCATGTGAGCCGGTATTTAAAATATCACCTTCTTTTACAACCATGGACCTTGTATCAATATCAAAATCAAAAAACTGTTTTATCATATTGACAGTTTTTTGTGTGCAAACAATTTTTGCCTCGGGATAAATACTTATAACATCTTGCAAGAGTGCACAATGGTCAGGCTCCATGTGATGAACAACTATGTAGTCTAAAGACTTGCCGTTCAAGGCGGCATCAAGATTTTCAAAAAACTGTTCCGAACAACTTTTATCTACCGTATCAAACAGTACAGTCTTTTCATCATTTAGTAAATAAGAGTTGTATGACATTCCATCGGGAACAGGATATGCGCTTTCAAAAAGAGACAGCCTTCTGTCGGAGCAGCCTATATAATACAAATCTTTTCCTATTTCTCTTATATTATACATTATTCAGCCTCCTTAGTTTCTACATATCCTATATAAGGAAGATTCCTGTAGTATCCGTCATAGTCAAGTCCATATCCTACAAGGAACTTATCATCTATTTCAAACCCGTAATAGTCAGGATCTATTTCAACCTCTCTTTTAATTTTTTTATCTAAAAGCGAACAAAATTTCAAGTTCTTTGTTTTGAAATTATGCTTGATAAAATCTATAAGAAATTTTGCAGTATGTCCTGTATCAATAATATCTTCAATTATAAGTACATTTTTGTCGTTTAAATCCGGCAAGGATATGTCGACGGCATTAACTCTTCCTGAGGAAGTAAAATCCGAACCATAGCTGGAGAGTCTTATAAATTCCATTCTGAGCGGCATTTTAAGGTGCTTGGAAAGATCAACCATAAACATCACAGAACCCTTCAGCACACATATAAGATATAGAACCTCATTACCGTATTCGTTATTCAACTTATCTGCAAGCTGACAAACTTTAGATTGAATTTCTTCAGGTTTAAACAGAGTTTTGAGTTCTGATTCTTTTATCATAATAATATCCTTAAATTATTTCAATAACATGTGTAGGATTCTTCTTAACCCCGATTTTATTACTAATTCCGGCTCCAACAACCCATAATATTTCATTGCCCTTAGCAAGTAATAAAACATTATCACGAGTATGCCGTGAAATTCCTTTTGCATTCATGTATTTTTTGAGTTTCATGCTCCCTTGCATTCCAAAAGGGTTTATAATATCTCCATCGATTCGGGTTCTTAAAGTGAGTGGAAACTCAACCCCGGACAAATCTGCATATACAAACTTTGCAGTTGATTCGGGAAAAACAAAAAGTTCCTTAGGAATATACTTTTTAACTATAAATTTTTTCCCTTCGACGGGATATTCACCTTCAGCACTTATTTCTATTGCTTGAAAATCTTCTGTTGATTTATTTTTTTGCGGGATAGTTTCAATTGTTTTACTGTCGACATAGAGCCACAATGCAGAAGCTAAAGAGAGTGTGTTTCCGTTTCTGTGATCAATATTATTTTCAATGAAGTTATATATCTCGGTGACTTTTTTATAATCGTAATCAAGTTCAAATTTTTGAAGAAATTCATAAATGAAACGCATTTTTACCGGTCTTGAAAGGTTCCTGTATTCGTCCGGATTAATCTTGTCATCAATAAAGACTTTTTGTCGCAGCGGTGAAATATATTCTTCAATAAGGCTGTCGTCATTTTTAGCAACATCTGCCAGGGTGTTTATTGCATCTATGACTGAAAGATTAATTTTTTTAATCGCAGGGATAATCTTTAATCGCAAATAGTTTCTCTTATAATTAATATCAGTATTTGAAGAATCATCATTTGGGATTAAATTATTAGCACTACAGTATTCAAGAATTTCTTCCCGGGAAGTTTTTAAAAGAGGTCTGTAAAAATAATCCCGTTTTTCCGAAATGCCTTTCAAGCCGACCAGCCCTGTACCTTTAATAACCCGGTATAAAACGGTTTCTGCATTATCATCTTTATTGTGTGCTGTAAAAACGGCATCTGCTTCATATTCTTCATAAGCATCTTCAAAAAACTCGTAACGGGCTTTTCTGGCTTCAGCTTCGGACTTTTTTAAGCCTGCGGGAGCATTTTGAGTATAAAATTCCATACCTTTATTTATGGCAAACTTTCTGCAAACTTCCTGTTCTTTCAAGGACTCTTCGCCCCGCCAGTTATGATTAAAATGGGCCGCAATTATATTTAAATCATGAAATTCTTCAAGATTTTTTATTACAGAGAGGATGTGCAGAAGACACATTGAATCGTACCCGCCGGAAAATCCTACAACAATGCTTTTATTCCGTAGTTCGTATTTCCTTAAAAATTCTATGACTCTTTCACAAAGTTTATGCATCAAGCCCGAACCTTATCTATCCTTTTATCCCGAGAATCCCGTGTCTTATTTCAACAGAATCAACCCCTAAAGTATCAAGAACCTTCATAGCCAGCGAAGCCGGTTCTTCTGTTATGGCTAAAAGCAAGTCTGTTGCTTCGATTTTGTCTTTATTAGCGTTTTTAGCCGAAAACCATGCTTTTTCCAGTACTCTTTTCGCTCGTTTTGTAAATACAATCTCTTTATCAAAGTACTCATTGCCGTACCCAACCGTATTTTCTACAACAAGACGGGCATCTTTTAATGTTATTTCAAGATTACTTAAGACTTCAAATGCGATACTTGTGCCTTCTGCCAATATCCCTAAAAGAAACATCTCTGTTCCGACAACATTTCTTCCGATTCTTCGAGCCTCTTCTTTTGCGAGCTTCATAATAAGAAGTGTTTCCGGCATTTGCTTTTCAATAGGTTTCAGAATTTCTTCCGATAGTTTTTCTTCATTTACTCCGAGAGACTTTATTATTTCATAGGCAAGTCCTTTTTTGTTTTTAAGGATGCTTAAAACTATGTGTTCCGGCATGATAACAGACGAACCCAGTTCTTTTGCGGTTTGCAGCGCTTGATTCATCATAATGAAGGCATTCGGAGTGAAGATAATTCGTTTGTCTTCATATTCAGGCTGGCGGGAGTTTATGTTGGCTAGCTTTTCTTCAAAGTTTTGAACATTAATACCATTAGAATTAATTGTATTCAGAAGAGCGGAAGGTGCAGATTCCAGAATAGATGCCATTATTTGTTCAGTACCGACTATTTCATACCCTGCTGCGGACACTTTTGATACAGCTCTGGCAAAAACATCGGTCAATTCTTTACCTTCGTAAACGGATTCAAAACTGTTGTTTTTTTCTTCGTCTTCTTCTTCCGCTTCCGGATGCTCAAGCCGTTTAATTTTCTTTTGTACAAGCTTTGTCAGAATTTCTCTTGCATTGTAGGTATCAAATTTAAAATGTTCAAGAATTGCCTGAATATTTGAAAACTTTTCTGTAATAACGATTAAGAATAAGTGCTCAAAGAGTATATTTGTATTTCCTGATTTGGAAGCTAAGTCCAGCGTACGTTTCAATAATTCCTTGTAGCTGCGGCTAAACGGAATATTTTCAGTCTGTTTGGAAGTTTTAAGCGAGTATTTGGAAATTTCTTCTTCCATAGTTTCGCCATTAATTCCATACATTCTGAAAAGCTTTAATGATACTCCTTTTGCCTCTCTGACAAGAGCGAGTAAAAGATGTTCCGGAAAGACCTCCGGACTTTTTAGTTCTCTGGCGAGTTTTTGGGACTCGCTTACTGCATTAACAGCTTTTTCCGTAAAACGTTCAAACAAAATTATTCCTCGATTTCTTCATCATCTTCTAATGACTGTATATATTCGCATACTCTCTGGAATTCTGTGTCATCGTCTATATTTTGGAAATACCCGTCTTCGCCTTCCTCAATATATTCCATAACAATAACTTCCGCATCATCGTCTTCTTCGCTTTCGC
>CALUTN010000125.1 GCA_944323665.1 Candidatus Gastranaerophilales bacterium
ATGGACAAAAAAGTGGCACTTTTTTCATGTATTATTTATTGGTCCTTTTATCCTTTTGTCTTTGGTTTTCGCTGATGCCTATAGCAGAGATTATTCAACGAGCAGTTCAGTAAGTTGTCCTAACTGTGTTGACCCTACAACTATCTATCCGGATACACCGGATTTTATTGCAACAGTTATCTTTTTTATAATAGTATTCAGTGCACACATTTGCTTAATAGTTGCACCTTTTATTGAAGTATTGGTTGTAGTCATAAAAGCCATTCTACGCAGAAAATTATGCGTAGAATGGAATTTCTTGTTAAATAATAAATTATATAATATATTTTATTACTTCTCTGTCATCTTTATCCTAACCTGTGTTACATATATTTATTTGCCGTCAAGCGTTACTTCATCTTTCTCAAAATTCTTTCAAGCTCTCCCTTGGGTATCGTAACCGGACGCAGGATCTGGTAAGGTTTTTAATCAATATCTTTTATTTTAAAACGTCTTCCAAAAGGGAAAAAGCCGGAATATGCAAGATAAGGAGCAAAGCTTAAAATTATTATTATAATATTATATAATATTATTTCATGTATTGGAAAAAGGTGTTGAGTTAAAATAGTGACTAAAATAAGTGCCATAATAGTGTAAATAATACCTATACCTGTTTTTATTAAAAAGTTTTTCCAATTGATTTGAAATTTATCCGCTTGCCGATTTTGTAATAGTCTTATAAACACTATAATGGCAAGAAAAATTCCTCCCAAGGCTATCCCCATACAAGCGCTATTATAATTCCCGGAATATGAATGTAAGTTATCCCATAACATAGTACAATAACCTAAATAAATAAAATAAATAGAATATATTACAAGATAAATACATATTATAATAGACTTGTGTTTAATAGTTGCTGTCAACAATAACCAACTATATATACAACTTAAAATTAACCATTTTGAATATATATACCTGCTATCAAAAAGTAATGAAAAAATATAATTCAAGTAGAATAAAGACATCAAAATATATACAAATAAATCAGGATGGTTTTTAAGATGTGTTAACCAGGCTGCTGCTTTATTACATTTTTGTTTATATTTAGATTTGTGTTTAGTCATTCTACCTTTAAATAGTCATTGCGTATTCAAACTTACTGTTATTTGAATTGATATTAATATATTTATAATAAATCAAAAACAAAATGGAAGATTTATTCTGTTTATAAAAACTTGACCCACGTAAATTTAGTTTTATAATATGTATATGTTAAGAAAATGTATTAAAAAAATAAACTCAGCAATACAATGGACAAAAAAGTGGCACTTTTTTCATGTATTATTTATTGGTCCTTTTATCCTTTTGTCTTTGGTTTTCGCTGATGTTTATAGCAGAGATTATTCAGCAAGCAGTTCAGTAAGTTATCCTAACAGTGTTCCTTCCACAACCATCTATCCGGATACTCCGGAATTTTTGACAGTTGTTGTTATTTTCATAGTAATAGCCTGTATACATTTAAGTTTAATGGCAGCGCCTATTGTTGAAGTATTGGCTGTAGTCATAAAAGCCATTCTACGCAGAAAGTTATGCGTAGAATGGAATTTTTTGTTAAATAATAAATTTTATAACATTATTTATATATTATCTATCTTGCTTCTTTTTATGTTTATAATTGTATTAAGCCTGCCATTTGTTATTACAGCCCTTGCAAGATTCGTATCAGCTCTTCCTTGGGTATCGTAACGGGACGAAGAATCTGGTAAGGTCGGATTTCTTTATTTTTAAGCTGCTCTACAGCAATATTATTAGCATCTATGATTCGATTATATAACTCAGATTTGTCTTCATCATAATCCATGTGATTAAAATCATAGTGGTCATTTAAAATGTACGTAAGAGATCCGTCCGGGTTTATCTTCATATCATATAAATCCGCCCTGTGTATTGTTGCAAATAAATTGAGTTTGTCCAAGTCTTCCTGAAGATGTATGTCATTGAGTCCCTCCGGTCTCCACAATTCCTTCAATTTTTTGAATTCTTTTAAGTCTTCATACGGAAACTCAATAGACTGTACAGATTTTTGGAAATCACCGTTTTTAATCTTGTCATAATTTTGCCTGATAAATTCTTCCATTTTTGGAGATTTTTGAATTATAGCAGCGAGTTTTGAATTATTTTTGGGTACAACTATATCAAAGTCCTCAATTTGTTTGTAGTCATCAGGATTGTTAATATCAAGATTCTCGGCTTTGGCTATCTTTTCAGCCATGAACCTATGCAAATCTTGTCTGCCTATATCTTTTAATTTGTAAAAATCATTTGTTTTTCTCATTTTTCGGGTAGGTTTTTCGTTGTCACCCAAATTAGCAGATAGTCCGTAATATTCTCTTGCCGTAACATTAGTTAAAGATTTTCCTAAAGTTTTTAACAAGTAGCTCATTGTTTTATTATTTAAGTCATTTATTGATTTATTGAAATCATTGGCTTTATCTGTAATAAAGTTAAGCAGTCTCAAATCTACCTTGTTTTTATTATTCCTTGGTATATTCGACGATATCGTATTCTGGTTAATTGTTGGACCTGTCTGATTTGCGGGTTTGGTTGTTTGAGGCATATTATTTTGCATCGGCGGGATTTGTGTATTTTTTTGAGTTTCCAAAGGCACATTTTTTTCTATTCCCAATTCAAAAGGCGGAATGCTGTTTATTTCCGGATTAATATCAGTTTTGGCACGGAATTCCGGTTTCTGCGGTGCATAACCTCTTAGTTTTGGCTGTGCTGTTTGAGGCACCGGGGCGAACTGAATATTTTCAGGAGCCTCTGCCTTAACATTTTTGCTGATTTCCAGTTCAAATAGCGGAGATTGGACATTAAATCCTTGCATTGTACCGGAGCTTCCGTCTGCCGGTAAGTTCCTGTATGCTCCTGCTGCTAAACCGTTTATTTGCTTGCGCGGCGGTTTAATTAAATTGTTCAAAAGAGTTTTTATTTGATTTAAGCGTTTTTCTTCTTCTTGTCTTTCGTACTCTTTCATTGTAAGATCCAGTGCCATATTTGCAATCATTTTTTCCATTTCGTCACTAAACCAGTGTTTCATTTTCCTCCTTTTCCCAGCCTAAATCCCCACCCGGGGAATAGGCTGTATTACTGTGATAGTTATGGTTTTCATGGGTTCTGAAAGTCTATAATCTTTATTATACACATTTTCAAATTTCAACTAAGAATTGTAAATTTATTTTTACATCTAAACCCAAAGTTCTTTCTATATGCGGTTTTACAGCCGTTTAAACTGGGTATATTCCTTACAGAAAGGGAGATTCCATTTGTTTTGTCTTGCTTGCTCGCGTTAAACGGGTCTGCACGGCAAGGCTCATCGCCTTGACCGTTCCGCCCTCTGCTCGCTCGCGCACATCTTAACCCAAAACTCTTTCTGCAAAAGACTTTGCTGTTATTTAAAGAGGTTACAAGTCTTATGCATAGGGCATTTTCTTTTAGTTTCGGACTAATCTGTTTAGGCTGATATTTTTAGTATATTCCCTTCATCATCCCATAGTATTCTGCCTTTTGGCTCTATGTTATGGTAGGTGTATGTGTTGGTTATAAATATAGGGTTAAACAAATTCTTCTGTACCAGAATTTTTACTATTTTATCCAAAAGAGTGGTGCTGCCGGCTATTGTTCCATCGGCAGAAGTTGCCTTTATTCCGTCATAGAAGATTTTGGAATCGGCAAAAATTGTTTCTTTAATATCGCTGTATGTTATGGGCAAGGCATCGCTTATAAGCAGAACCTTATCAGCGGGTTTGGATTTGAAAAAGAGCTTCAGAGCATCGTCTCCTACATGAACTCCGTCAGCAATAATTTCTGCATAGAGATTATCATTAATAAGCGCTGAAAGAGCTGTACTTTTGCCTCTATGGACAACACCTGACATAGCGTTAAAAGTGTGCGTAACTCCGTTGACCTCTGATAAGTCTCCTCCCGTACAATGTCCCGCTTGAACCTTTATTTTTTTTTCTTTGAGATATTCAATCAAACCCTTATCAAGTTCCGGAGCAAGAGTAACAATCTTTATAAAATCATCTTCAATTCTACGGTAATTATCAACAGTAAGTTCCATAAAGTGTTCGGGATTGTGGATTCCCTTTTTCTCAGAGTTGATAAAAATTCCCTCAAGATGGATACCGAGAACAGCCGGACAAATTTTGGCAGCTTCTTTAATTATTCTGATTTGGCAGCAAATATTCCGAACAGAATCCGTAACCAGAGTCGGGAAAAATCCTCCGATACCGATTTTTTTCAAATTTTCCGCCGCAAATAGGATTTCATCAACCTTGGAGACTTTATTGAAATCAATCCCAAAAGCCCCATGTAAATGTTGATCAATTATTAAAGGAGTTTCCATTAGTCCTCTCCTATAAAAATCTCTCTGACTTTTTCCCTATCGTCAAAATGGATTGTTTCATCTGCCAAAATTTGGTAATCTTCATGACCTTTGCCTGCCACAAGAACGACGTCATTGGCATTTGCAAGCTTGTAAGCAGCTTTGATGGCGAGCTCTCTGTCCGGCTCAACAATAACATCATTGACTTTTTTAATACCGGCTAAAATATCCGTAATAATCTGCTGGGGGTTTTCTGAGCGCGGATTATCACTTGTTACAATAACTTGGTCTGCCAATCTTTCAGCTATTTCACCCATTTTAGGACGTTTTGTTGCATCCCTGTCACCGCCGCATCCGAAAATACAAATTAATTTGCCGTCTTTCGGAGTAATTTCTCTTGCCGCTTTCAGCACATTTTCCAATCCGTCAGGAGTATGAGCATAATCAACAATTACCGCCGGCTTGTTAACTACAATCTCAAATCTTCCTGCAACTCCCGGAATTTTTTCTAAAACTCTGATAGA
>CALUTN010000126.1 GCA_944323665.1 Candidatus Gastranaerophilales bacterium
GCCATTCAAAAAAGTTATCTTGTATGGCTTTAGGCTTCCCATAACTTCATTATCCATTACAGAAGAGAATGCAGTTTTGAAATCTTGCTGTTCGTCTTCCATTTTGGTCCTAACTGAATAAAATATATTATTAAAATCCGACTGAACATTACGCCACCTTGAAGTATTCCTAGCTTGGATAGTATCATCAAGGGAAAGCGGAGCAACCAAAATTGCAACAATCATAAAGATTACAAACAGAATAGAAACTTCAATTATAGTAAAGCCTTTTTTCATATTTACCTTTCTTTATGATTATGCCATATCAAGCCGTTTCTTTTCCTGAAGCAAAGTATCGTAAATCCATTCCGGGACAAAGTTTTTACCAAGAATAATTTGTCCGTTCATAATATTCGGAGCATGAAAGTCAGAACCGCCAGTAACAATTAGTCCCAAGCTTTCTGCCATTGATGAAAAATACTCAACTATTGCCGGAGAATGTTTCCTGTGATAAGCTTCTATTCCCCTTAGACCGCAATTCATTAACTCTTTTATGAGTTTTTCTGCTATATCTATGTCATAAGGATGTGCAATAACAGGAATGCCTCCTGAATCGTAAATAACCTCAACAGCGTCAAATGGTGATACAGTCTTTCTTTCCACGTAGACAGGCGATTCCCTGTGTATATATTTACTGTAAGCTTCCATCACATTGCTCGTTCCGCCGGCATTGGTTATTGCTTTAGCTATATGAGGACGCCCAATACTGCCTCCTTCCGCAACCATATTCTTAACATCTTCGTAATTAATTTTTATGCCTTCTTTTTTATTTAAAAGGGCTAAAATTTCTTTTGTCTGCTTGGTACGAGCTTGCTGCTGAACCTTTAAAAGATTTTTAAAATCATTCTTTGTTACATCAGGAAAGTATCCCAAAATATGAACTTCATAACCCTTGTACAGAGTATTAACCTCAATACCCTGAATTATTTTCAAATCAACTTCTTTAGTCTTTAGATAGTCTACAGCCACATTGTATGACAAGACATTATCGTGGTCAGTTAACGAAATCGCTTGCAGACCCGCATCTAATGCCAAATCAACAATTTTTTCAGGCGAGAATACTCCGTCAGAATAATTTGTATGGATGTGGTAATCACCCTTCATGATTCACCTCCGATATCAAGCGCCGGAATCAATGTTGACCTCCTTTTCACTTTCATTATTACTTACTTTAACATTAATTCTGGTTATACGTGCTGCACCTGTTCTATCAATAAGAACCTCAGCACCGTTGATTTGAGCATCTCCATCCTGAGCTATTTCATAGCGTTCAGGAAGGCTCGTTGACAATCTTTTCAAAGAAGTTGAAAATTCCATACCTATAACACTGTTTAAAGCACCGCAAAAACCGGCATCTGTTATGTATGCCATGCCATTTATTATTGTTTCATCTGCGGTCTGGACATGAGTATGTGTTCCAAAAAATCCTTTTATTAAAGCATTTCCTTCCGTATTATATTTAGCAGAAAGGTATTTGGCAAAACATATCTTCTCCGCCGTAGCTTCCGCATGAAAATCTATAAAAATACTTTCCGCCCCATTTGATTTAAGGTTTTCAATCTCAGACGATACAGTTTCCCAGGGCGAATCAATCGGAGGCATAAAAACTCTCCCCAAAGCATTGATTACACCTATTTTATGGTTTCTAACCTCAAAAATTTGTGATCCTCTTCCATGGGTGCCTTTAGGATAATTAATCGGTCGAAGAAGATTCTCCGCTGACTCTATATAATCATAAATATCTTTTTTATCCCAAATATGATTTCCTGAAGTAAAACAATCAATCCCGGATGAATTTAAGTCTTCATAATTTTTCTTTGTAAGCCCGAAGCCATGTGAAGCATTTTCTATATTAGCTATAACAAAATCAGGTCTTTCTGTCAGAGAAGCCAGGTAAGATTTTACGGCAGACCTGCCCGGTCTGCCCGTAATATCTCCGAAAAATAATATCTTCATTGTTTCCATAAAAAACTCTAAATTTTACTTTTTAAAGAAGGTTATTTTCGGGATAAATCATCCCTGCATACCTCTTATTTTGCTATTTCTGTTGCCCTGAACTCTCTTACTACAGTGACTTTGATTTGTCCCGGATAATCAAGTTCATCTTCAATTTTCTTTGCAATATCTCTTGCAAGTTTTTGTGAAGCTAAGTCATCAAACATCTCTGCTTGAACAATAACTCTGACTTCCCGACCTGCCTGTACCGCAAAAGATTGCTTAATACCATCATAGCTGTTTACAATTTCTTCTATTTTCTGGAGACGTTTAATGTAGATTTCAAGAGTATCTCTTCTTGCTCCGGGTCTGCCCGCTGATATTGCATCGGCAAGCTTGACCAAAACAGCTTCTATCGTATTAGCCGTAACATCATCATGATGTGCTTCAATTGCGTGAATAACCTCAGGCTTTTCGCCGTATCTGGAAGCTAATTCTACACCAAGTTGAATATGAGTACCCTCTTGAGTCTGATCAACAGCTTTACCTATATCATGAAGCAGCCCCGCTCTCTTGGCAACATTAACATTTGCTCCAAGTTCAGCCGCAAGCATTCCGGCTATATGACCAACTTCCAGGGAGTGTTTAAGAACATTTTGTCCGTAACTTGTTCTATAATACAAGCGTCCGAGATTTTTTATAAGCTCTTTATTAAGCCCCATTATACCCATATCTAAGGCTGCATTTTCACCCTCTTTTAAAATCTTTTGTTCAACTTCCTCTCTTGATTTTTCTACAGTTTCTTCAATTCTGACAGGGTGAATTCTGCCGTCTTGAATAAGTTTTTCAAGCGCAATTTTGGCAATTTCTCTTCTTACAGGATCAAAGGAAGAAAGCACAACTGCTTCCGGAGTATCATCAATAATTAAATCAACTCCGGTTAGAGTCTCCAGGGTTCTTATATTTCTTCCTTCTCTTCCGATAATTCTACCTTTCATCTCATCATTAGGAAGTGATACAACAGATACCGTAGATTCTACAACCTGCTCCATCATACATCTTTGCATAGTCGTAGAAAGAATTTCTTTAGATTTTTCCAAAGCATTTTCTCTTATCTTAGCTTCGTTTTCTCTTATCAGCTGAAGTTGTTCCTGAGCCAAGTCACTTTTTAATTGTTCCATAAGCATTTTCTTAGCTTCTTCCGCAGACATTCCTGCAATCCGTTCCAATTCCAGAGTCCGCTTTTGAACAATTTCATCAAGGAAGTCTTCTTTCTCAATAAGTTGATCTTTCATTTTATCCAGCTCAACTTCTTTATCCGTAATTTCTTGCAGTTTGTTTTCTATCTGATCTTCACGTTTGGAAAGTTTACTTTCAATTATTGCGAATTCTCTTCTTCGCTCTCTTTCATCCTCATTAAGCTGTTCCCGTTCTGACTGAAGAGCTTCTTTAGCTTTTATCATAGCTTCTTTTTGGATAATAGCCTCTTTCTCTTGTAAATCTTTCAAACTTTGTTCTGTTTGCTGCACAAGATTTTTATACTTAACTCTTTGCACAGCAATGACAGCAGCCAGTATAACCAATACAATAACTGCAACGGTCAATAATGCATTCATTTAGCACCTTTTCCTTTTCTATTTTTTTATATATACACGACATCCGGGTACATATAACCTACCCGGCAACAGCTATATTTAATAAACAGTCTTTTTATCGCATATATCTTCAAAAATTTTATCTACTACTATGATTAAATCATAACATATAATGAAGAATTTGTACATAAACTATTACGAAACTTAAGATTTAAGTTTTATTGCTCCCCATGCCCTTATAAAACCTTTCTCGTAAAACAAAAGATAGTATCCGCCTTCTTTTATGTATTCGATAGACGCTTCCATGTGAATATACTCTTTATCGGGTAGAGTTGCTCCGGTTTGCGCATATTTCTTTTCTATAATATCTTGCTGGCGGGCTTTTCTTTTTGCAGCTCTTTCCTGTTTTTTTAATTCTTTTAACTCAGATTTTGTTAACTCTCTATTCCTATCCCTGTATTTTTTTAGTTCATCTTCATTTTCTGCAATTTTAAAAACAGGAACAACAGCAATTAAATTTTTCGATTCTATAATATACAAAAACTCACGATCATCCGACAGTGCAAGTTCATAATGTCCGGGTTTTATAAAGTTTCCGTTATAGTCCGGGATATAATCCTCAATCGTAAGAATAGGCTGTTCCTCTGTCGGAATTGAAAACCTATAAATACTATCCTGACCAGCCGTTATACCGGAAGGAATAGCCGGATAAGGCGCGCATGGCGCTAAATAATCAAACTCTCTTATAGCCGGTGTTATAATCCCATCAATCATAATAAACCTATGAGTTTCTTTATACAGGAATCAATATCTGTAAATTTCTTATTAAGACATTTTGAAGATGCTGCAAAAATTACAGAGGTATAACTATTCGGAAAGCCATTATCTTTTATGTAAAGCCTGACAGATTCCCTCATAAGTCTCTTTATTCTGTTTCTTTTTACAGCTCTTTTATGAATTTTTTTACTTACCACAAAACCTATTTTAGCAGGTATCTCATTATTTTTCTTCTTACCGCAAAACATTGTAATACCGTCTCTGTGAAAAGAAATATTTGTTTTATATGTGGCATTAAAAGCCGCTCTTTTTTTTAACCTGTATTCTTTTTGAAGCATAAATAAATAATATATTAACGATAGGATTTTGTAAACAAAAGAGAGGTATAGACATGTTCTCCTGTCATAGAGAATAAGCTGCCGGAAAAGTTGAAGAGAGCCTTTTCTGCCATTACGCCTATCACAAGTAGAAAAATACAGCAGTGCAG
>CALUTN010000127.1 GCA_944323665.1 Candidatus Gastranaerophilales bacterium
GTGGTACTGTTTCTTACTATTATTATACGCTATTTCTCGTCAAAAATCAACCATTTGTTGTGACAGAGCCTTAAATATAAAAGGAAAAAGGAAAATTATACACATTATCTATAGGGATAAACCCTTTAAACTACACTATGAGCTGCCCCAGTCAAAGACAGAGCTGATTGCATCATCAATTAAGGATTGTATTGATTGAATTTCGGTATTAATAGATTCAAGTTCTGTCGAGAGATCACTCATTTCAAGATCATAATAATTCTCTTTTTCTGAAATACGTTCTTTTTCAGCATTATACCAGGCTGTAATTTCTTCCCTGGCAGCGGAATCAGATCTTTCTTGAACAAGTCCTGCTGTTACAAAATATGTTAAAGATGTACCTTCATCATACTCTCCTTTTTCATCAACAGTTTCTAATTGGAAAGTTCCTGATACAATCGCATCTGAAACATAATCTTCATTAGCAACCATATCCTGATTGTACTCTGTTGTCCAACCATTTGATGCAGCTGAAGCAAAAATCGGATAATAAAAATCGACAAGTTTTTGATAGTTGCTTTCCACTTTTTCGGTATTATCAACTGTAATCTGGGTTGAATCAGTTGCTTCACCTGTCATAGAATTTGCCCCATGTGCTGAATAAGAACTGCTCCCAAAGTCAGTATTATCAATTACTGCCTGAAATTTTTCTGCATCAGTTCCCGGGCAGAGTGCAGCAAGAATTTGGGCAATTTTATCTGTTGAAAAAGTTCCGCCCCTGCCGCTTGCATCCATTATAGATGTACCCAATACATCGGTAATTGCCTTTGCGTAGGAGTCTGATAAAACAACCTGTCCTTTATAATCAGTTAAAATCATTGAATTGTCAGTCTTAAGAGGTTTTTCTCCTTTAAGAATAGCCGTATAATCGGCACCATAACCCATTAAATAGTTATAATTAATTTTATTGTATTGACCATTTGCATAGTAAGAAATATCTTTGGATTGCAGTTTACTATAGTATTCTTTAGACAGCTGGGAAGACTCTCTTGTAAGAGCCATCTTCTTCATTGAATTTATAGAAATGCCGTATTCACAGTCAGCTTTTCTGGCTGTTAATGTAAGCATTCTGATTTGTGAACAAGCTAGTCCCATTAGTCTTTCCTTTATGTTCCCTTTTATACTTGTAATATCGGCATATTTCCAAAAAACTTTAGACCTTAGAGAGAAATTGTTACATTTCTTTACAGATAACGCAATTATATTTAAACATTTGTTTTATACATGATAGAAGATAGTATTGTAGGAGTTATTATGACAAACGTAAATAGTTTAGGGATTTCAAATAACAATTTACCGGTTCCGGTAACTGAACCTAAATTAAATAATAAAAAAGTTGTTGCGTTCAAAGCTTCCGACGGCAGAGACCAGTTTGTCAGACAGCCTCAAATGATGAGTCCGCAAGATGCAGCTTTATATAAAGCTATTGAAGAGCAGCAAAAAAGAGAAAAGAGTCAAAAGCTTAAACAAAACCTCTCTTGGGGTGTTGGAATAGCATCAGGACTTGCTATTATAGGATTCTTAGCTCTTCAAATGAAGGCTATGAAAGGCGGCGGAGTTGATGCTGCTGATAAAGCTTTGCATGATGTAAAAATTAAATTTAAGGATATGGCTCTTTCAGGAATTAGAAAACTTAAAGATAATGACAGCATGAACCCAAAACTTAAAAAAGAGCTTGAAGCAATTATTAATGATTTTAATTGTTCGCCGGAAGTATATAAATATGCAAGCCTGCATGGTGAAGTTCCTGCAAAAATGTTTGTATTATACGGTGTTCCCGGAACCGGTAAAACTTATGCAGGTGAAACTCTTGCAAAAAGTTTAGATGCTTATTACGCAAAAGTTCAATTTTCGGATATAGCTTCTCCTTATATTGGCAGCAGTTCAGTAAAAATTACTAATGTATTTAAAACCATCCGTGAAAAAGCAATGCAAGAGCCAAACAAAAAGTTTGTTTTCTCATTTGATGAAATAGACTCTTTGATTAGCAGTGTTAAAGGAACTGATAACAACCAGCACATTATTCAGAACAGAACTTCTTTCCTCAACGGATTAGATTCTATTAAAGATTTGAAAAATGTTATCATCGTCGGAACTACTAACGTTAATCCGGCAAAAGGCGGCTTGGACAAAGCTACTTTATCAAGATTCGGTAAAACAATTGAAGTAGGTCTGCCAACTGTTGATGAAATATTAGCTTCTTTAAAATATCATTTAGGTTCATCCGAAGCCATTACTTCTCACAAGTTTATTGAAAAACACGAACAAGATTTGAGAGAACTTGCAGAAGAAATGCATAAACAAAAATATTCTCAAAGGGATGTTCTCAAACTCGCGGAAGAATCTATGGAAAAATTCAGGGCTAAACTTCCGGGAAACAATAATTTTAAAGCAGAAGAATTTAATATAAACTATCTCAAAGAATGTATGAAAAATAAAGGCGTTGTTACCGGAAACATAGGTGAAAATATGGCTGCAAATACAGAAGAAGAAGCCGAGTTTATTAATTTATGGCGTTCTTTACAATCATTGCTAAAAAAATAACTATTTAAACAGATTATATTCGGTTTAAATGCTAAAAGACCTTTTTTAGCGTTACCGGACAATGTAAAGAATGTTTAAAATAACACCTTTAGGTGTTCACATAAAATCCCAAAAAGTGTATTATATTGGTATGATAAACTTAGAGGAGTTATACTCGGAAGTTCCTCCGACAAAACTTAGAAATATTGATGAAAAATTCTGTCCTGCAAAAACCTCGCCATTTTGGCTTTGGGTTGCGGACAGGTTTTTCTATGGCATGCTGGAAGACAGATTTTATGCTTTCAGATATAAGGGTATTGAAAACTACAATAAACGAGATCCAAATGCACCTATGATACTCTTTGCACCGCATTCAAACTGGTGGGACGGAATTGTAGGATATAATATCTGCAACAGACTTCTTAAAAAAGAAATACGCTTGATGGTAGAAGAATTAAACCGATTCCCGCTTTTAAGACGCGGAGGGGCCTTTAATGTTAATAAGAAATCCCCCCAAGCATCAATGCAGGCCTTGAGATATTCCGTAGAGATTTTAGGCGACACTAATAATATTTTATACATATTCCCGCAAGGGATAATCAAACCGCCTAATTACAGACCGATTGAGCTGCAGACCGGCATGACTTACGTAGCTGAAAAGGCAGCAAAAAGGTACGGAAAAGTCCAGCTTATCCCTATTGCAGTTAATTATATGTTTTTAAGAGATAACAGGCCGGAAGTTCTGGTTGAGTTTGGGGATTTGATTGAACTTACTGACTGGAAGCTTGACAGAAAAGAATATACTAAATACCTCGGAAATACTTTAGAAAAACTTTGCGATAAACAGTTTTATGAAATAAGTCATGCCCAATTTGCAGGATATGATACCTTGTTCCAACAGAGACTAAAGTGGTATCGAAGAATTGAGCAACGATTGAAAAAAATCGATATCAAAAAAGGCTCCGGGGTGTAAACATATAATATGCCGCTCTAAACTCTGATGAAAATGAAGCAATCCTGGTTTTCCCCGGAGCTTACTGTTCTGTTTTATCTTCGGCAACGGGAACTGTTTTTTAAGTTATTAGCTCAAACTTTATTCACTGACACCTCATCTTTGCCTTATCCTTTTGCGAAAATTCTTCATAAAAAAAGAGAGACCTTACTGTCTCTCTTTTCAAATCAATATCAAGCGTTCAAACTAGTTTGCAAATGCCCATCTTGCAGCGGCACCGTTAGGTACAGCAAATCCGCCTCTGAGTTTCACACCAAACTGATCCTTAATAACACGTTTGTTAGGAGTACAGACCTCTTCTGCAGGCCCATCATATGTATCTGATTTATCGGTACCTAAAGCTTCGCCCTGGCAATTAGAAATAATATTCGGGCCCTTAGATCCGTTTGTATCGTATATAATACCGAAACCTAACGGAAGATTATCAGCTTGCAATACAGTATTAGTATTTTTTGCTACGGTGCTTTCAGGATCATACATAATACACGAGCCGTCCCGGAAGAAGAGTGTAAAGTTATCACTACCTGCGGTCGCCGCTGCATCACCTTGGTGCGTCTGGACTTTTCCTTTTCCAGATCTGCCATAATCTACAGAAGCTCTCTTAGAAAGCAAGCCAAATAACGAGTATTTATCATAATCAGCCGTATCAGCATCCATCAAAGAAGCATAGTCCCATCCTTCCATAGCCTGATTCATCTGCGCTGCTTCCGTTAAAGTATTAATACCTTTTCTCAAGCCTGTTTTTGCTTGCTGCTCAGCTGTATTAGTCATCAATGCAGGCAATGTCATGGTCGCAACTACACCGATAATGGCTAATGTGATCAAGACTTCTGCAAGAGTAAAACCATTCTTCTTCATCATAAATTCCTTTCTCTTCTTATAAATGTTTATGATTATTTTTCTTATACATTAACATTCTCATTGTAACAAACTTCAACGACTGTGTCAACAAAGTTTTTATAAGAAGAAAACACCATTATGAAAAAGCAACGCCGGCAGAACGACTGACAAATTTAATAAAATTTAACATTATAAAATTGTAATCAAGCCAGAGCTTCAAATGATTTTCCGCTCTTTTTAACCAGCGCAACAGAAGCTTGAGCATTCAAAAAATTGAGAGCACCCATGAAACTCTGTTTCTGCCTCAATGCACTGCCTGCTTCCGCCATATTTGATTCAATCGTATTTTTTATTATTCTGTCATTCGTTGCCTTTAAACTGCTTTCGGAAGGACTTTCCGAAACTGATTCAA
>CALUTN010000128.1 GCA_944323665.1 Candidatus Gastranaerophilales bacterium
GTATTCAAGAGCTGTTTCAGCATTAACATCAGCCTGGTTTCCGATAGAAATAAACTGTGCAAAACCGAGGTTGAGGTCTTTTAAGATATTTAAAATACCGCCGCCTAAAGCACCTGATTGAGATACAAATCCGATATTACCTCTTTCAGGAAGAGACTCTGCAAAGCAGCCGTCCATTCTGATATCAGGGTGGGTATTAACAACACCTAAGCAGTTTGGACCTACGCATCTCATACCGTAAGCTCTGACTTTTTCAAGTAATTGTTTTTCAAGCTCGGCACCCTCTTTGCCGGTTTCTTTGAATCCGGCTGTAATTATGCACAAACCTTTAATGCCTTTTTCATGACACTGGTCAATTGTATCTAAAACAAATTTAGCGTTAACAACGATAAGAGCAAGGTCGACGTCTCCCGGAACTTCCAGAATATTTGTATAAGCTTGTAAACCTTCTATAATTCCGCCTTTCGGGTTAACCGGATAGATTTTGCCGTTAAATTTGTATTCCTGTAATCTTTTCATAATATCAGAACCAATTGTATGTTCTTTGGTAGAAGCACCAATAACCGCAATTGATTTCGGTTTCATGATTTTGTCTAAAACGTTCATGAGTCTCTTCCTTTCTTTTCGTAAAAAAACTACATAAGAATTATATTACAAACAAAGCTGGGAATAAAAGAAATTTTAAACTTTTGTTAAAATAGGGTTTTATTCAAATAATTAAAATTTTCTTAATTTTTGGTATAATTTTTGAAAATTGAAGTATAAATATAATTGTAGGAAATAGGAGGATTATATTATGGCATTAAAACCACTACAAGACAGAATTGTTATCAAAGTTATCGAAGATACAGAACAGACTTCAGGCGGAATCTTTATCCCTGACAGTGCAAAAGAAAAACCTCAAAAAGGTGAAGTAGTTGCTGTTGGCGAAGGCAAAATCGGTGAAAACGGTGAAAGAGAACCAATGGATGTTAAAGTAGGAGATGTTATTCTTTACGCTAAATATGCAGGAACAGATATTAAAATGGATGGAGTAGAATATAAAATTCTTTCTATCAAGGATGCATTGGCGATTGTTGAATAAATAAAAGTGGTGACTAAGTGATTAAGTGACTGAGTGACTAAGAGGTTATATGTATCACAAAGATTTGGAAGCATGGAAGAAATCAATAGACCTTGTAATAAAAGTATATTCTAGCACACAAGGCTTTCCTCCAGAAGAAAAATATGGACTAACAAATCAAATTAGACGTGCTGCCGTATCTATTCCTTCCAATATTGCTGAAGGATGTGCCAGAGGAGCAGATAAAGAAACTCTTAGATTTATTGATATAGCTTTAGGCTCACTTGCTGAATTAGAAACCCAGTTAATAATTGCAGAAACATTGGGTTACTTGAAACAAGAAGATTTGTATAGTGATATCAATTTAGTTGCAGCTATGATTTCTGGATTAAAAAAATATTTGAATACAAAGTCTTAATCACTTAATCACTCAATCACTTAGTCACTTGATTGTATAAAAATAAATGAAAGGAACATAAATTATGGCAAAAAAAATAGTTTTCGAAGAAGAGGCAAGGAAATCGCTTCTTAAAGGTATTGATGCGGTAGCGGATGCCGTAAAGGTTACATTAGGGCCTAAAGGCAGAAATGTTATATTGCAGAAAAAATTTGGTGCACCACAGATTGTTAACGATGGTGTAACTATTGCAAAAGAAATCGAGCTTCAAGACGGGTTGGAAAATGCAGGCGCTCAACTTCTTAAAGAAGTTTCATCCAAAACAAATGATGTAGCCGGTGACGGTACTACAACAGCTTCTGTTTTGGCTCAAGCAATTGTTAGAGAAGGTTTGAAAAACTTAACCGCAGGTGCTAACCCTATGTCAATGAAACGCGGTATTGATAAAGCTGTAGATGTTGCAATAGATAAGATTAAAAAGCTTTCCAGACCTGTTAATACAAAAGAAGAAATCGCTCAGGTTGCAGGAATCTCTGCCGGCAACAATTCCGAAATCGGTGAACTTATAGCCGAAGCTATGGAAAAAGTAGGTCATGATGGTGTAATTACTGTTGAAGAAAGCAAATCTTTCGGTACTAACCTTAAAGTAGTTGAAGGTATGCAGTTTGATAAAGGTTATATTTCACCTTATTTTGTTACAGACCCTGAAAGAATGGAAGCTGTTTTAGAAGATGCTTACGTTCTTTGTGTTAACAAAAAAATCAATCTCATAGCTGATTTGGTACCTGTTCTTGAACAAGTTGCACGTGACGGACGTTCGCTTCTTCTTATTGCGGAAGATGTTGAAGGTGAAGCCCTTGCAACCTTAGTGGTTAACACTATGAGAAAAGTATTGAGAGCAGTTGCAGTTAAAGCTCCCGGTTTTGGCGACAGAAGAAAAGCTATGCTTGAAGATATTGCTATCTTAACAGGTGGTCAAATGTTTACCGAAGAACTCGGCATCAAGCTTGAAAATATTACAACAGATATGATGGGGCTTGCTAAACGTGTTACAGTTACCAAAGACGAAACAACTATTGTTGTAGGTAACGAAACAAAAGAAGCAGTAGCTGAACGTGTAAGACTTATCAAAAAACAAATTGAAGCATCTGACAGCGAATACGATAAAGAAAAACTTCAGGAACGTATGGCTAAATTGTCAGGCGGTGTTGCAGTTATCGAAGTCGGAGCTGCTACAGAAATTGAACTTAAAGAAAGAAAGTTAAGAATCGAAGATGCTCTTAACGCTACAAGAGCTGCTAATGAAGAAGGTATTGTTCCCGGAGGCGGCGTTGCTCTTATCAGAGTTCAACAAGAGCTTGAGTCTAAAATGAATACTATGGCTTTTGAATCCGATGATGAAAAGAGCGGTTACAAAATTCTTACAGCAGCATTAGATGTACCTCTTAGAGCTATTGCTTCTAACTCCGGTGCTAAAGCTGACGTTGTGGTGGAAAGTGTCAGAGCGGAAAGCGGAGCTTATGGTTATGATGCCTTGCTCGACAGATACACAGACATGTTCCAGGCCGGTATCGTTGACCCGGCTAAAGTTACAAGAAGTGCGCTTGAAAATGCAGCATCAGTCGGTTCTATGCTACTTACTACCCAGGCTGCAGTTGTTGAAATTCCGGAAGAATCTAAACCGGATATGTCAGCTATGGCCGGAATGGGCGGCGGAATGGGAATGATGTAGTTACCTTTGCTAAAAAGAAAAGTTAAATTCAGTATGGCGGATAATGTTTTTGCATTATCCGCTTTGCTAAAAAGAAAAACCCGTATTGTCAGCTGGCAGAGGTAAAATATCCAAAAGACAAGCCTTCCTCCCCGTTACCCTCAATTATATAATCGCTCTGCCATTCACTACTTACTTTCCACACCTTGACCCTAATAGTTTTTTGTTCTAATATTCAACTATAAAGAGAGTTCTTTAAAATAAAGGAGAAGAATTATGTCAAGAAAACCAATTATTGCAGGAAACTGGAAAATGAATTTACTTCAAGATGAAGCTAAAGCTTTATTTGAAGGTATAAAAGATTTTACAAAAGATTTTACAGCTCCTCAATTACCAACAATTGTAATAGCTCCGGTCTTTACTTCATTACATGTTGTAAATACTGTCAAATGTGATTGCGGCTGTGGCGGAAATAAAATTTCTATTGCCGCTCAGAACTGCCATTGGGAACAATCAGGCGCTTATACAGGCGAAATTTCTGTAGAAATGCTTGCTGATGCAGGGTGCTCTTATGTGATTATAGGTCACTCTGAGAGAAGACAATATTTCTCTGAAACCGATGAAATGATTAACAAAAAAGCTAAAGCTATCCTGGCCGGCGGGTTGATTCCGATTATCTGTTGCGGCGAAACTCTTGAACAAAGAGAAGCAGGAGTAACCGACCAGCACATTGCGACCCAAATCAGAGCTGCTTTAAATGGTTTGAGCGAAGAAGAAATTTCAAAATCTGTTATCGCATATGAACCAATCTGGGCAATCGGTACCGGTAAAACTTGTGACAGCGTCGAAGCAAACAGAGTTATTGCTATGATTAGAAACGTTGTTAAAGAAGTTTCTTCTGAAAAAGCCGGAGATTCAATCAGAATCCTTTATGGCGGTTCTGTAAAACCTTCTACCATAGAAGAACAAATGTCTCAATCTGATATTGACGGTGCATTGGTAGGCGGTGCAAGTTTGAAGGCAGAAAGCTTTAATGAAATTATTGCTAATACAATGAAAGTAAGTGTATAATATTTTATTTATATAGCAGGGGTGAAACGATAGAATCGTTTTACCCCTGCTGTTGTCTTAAGCTTTTAAAAAGCCATGCTTGTCACTAAAACATGTTTATGTGAGAATAAAATTAACTGGTTAACAGTATAAATAGTAGTAGTTAAAAATATAAAAAGGAAATTGAGACAATGGCAAGAAAGACTCCATTAGAAAAAATCAGGAATATTGGTATTGCCGCTCACATTGATGCAGGTAAAACCACTACAACTGAACGTATCCTGTTTTATACAGGTAAAACACATAAGCTTGGTGAAGTTCACGACGGTGCAGCTGTAACTGACTTTATGGAACAAGAAAGAGAAAGAGGTATCACAATCCAATCAGCAGCTGTTACAGCTGAATGGAAAGGTCATCAAATTAACATTATTGACACGCCGGGTCACGTTGACTTTACAATTGAAGTTGAACGTTCTCTCCGTGTATTAGACGGTGTTGTTGCAGTATTCTGTGCAGTAGGCGGTGTTCAATCACAATCAGAAACAGTTTGGAGACAAGCTAACAGATACGAAGTTCC
>CALUTN010000129.1 GCA_944323665.1 Candidatus Gastranaerophilales bacterium
TTTTTTGCGCAATACTCCGCAATCGGGCAATACTCGCAGTTAGGTTTTATCGGTTTACAAATATTTTGTCCGTGGGTTACAAGCAGCGTGTTTATATCAATCCAGTATTTAACGGGTAGTTTTTTCCTGAGAGTAAATTCTGTTTCTTCCGGATTTTTGGTTTTAATATAACCAAGTCGGTTAAATATTCGATGAACATGCACATCTACACAGATAGCCGGTTTATGGAAACCTTGAGAAAGTACAAGGTTTGCTGTTTTTCTTCCAACGCCATTAAATTTGATTAAATCTTCAATTTCGTCCGGAACTTTTCCTCCAAGTTCTTCATCAATTTGTCTTGAGAGTTCAATAATCTGTTTAGCCTTATTTTCATAAAATCCGACCGGATAAATTACTTGAGCTAAGTCTTTTACCTCTACATTTTTCATTTGAGCAGGCGTTCTAGCAAGTTCAAGCATTCTCAAAGTCGCAGGATAAGTTGTCTTATCGTTTGTTCTAAGACTTAAAATACAAGCAATTAAAACAAGGTAAGGGTCATTAAAAGAATCCATAAGTTTCACAAAATCACTTTTGGGCTGGCTTGCATCTTTAAGAGTTTGGACAATTTTATCTATGTTTTGTTTCATATTTTGACTAAATCTTTTTCAATCAGTTTATAAAAATCTTCATCAAGTTCGTATGATAAATTAACAACGTAAGGAAGTGTACTTTCATCAAAAAAGGTTTTTATGTTGTCAATATCATTTAAGTCTATATTATTTTTAGATTTTACAAGGATATCCAAGTCCGAAAGCGGACGAAAATTTCCCCTGACTCTTGAGCCGTAAAAATAGAATTCATACTTATTTTTGTACTGTTCAAGAATCGTTTTAATAATGTTGTATTCTTTTAATGTAATTCCTTTAATCAACGCCGCTTGTACCTAATTTATCAATGAAATACTTTGTATCTTCAAGAAATTGCGGAATAATTTCAATCAACTTTCTTGATTTCACAAAATTGTATTCATGAGCAGTATCATTTCTTTTTTGATAGTAATCTTTCCAGTGTTCCCAGTTTTGGGTATAACCATATCCCTGCATAAATCTGAAGATATTATTCATGGTAAGTTCCTACTCCGTTTTGCCATATTTTTGGATAAAAATTTTTTTAGCTAGTTTCCAGGCAGTTTCCAGTGTGTATTCAAATCTTAGTACGCAAGAATCCGCAACGTAATCAATGAGCGGGGATTCTTGGTTCTTAAGATAATCGTCATGACATTCTTTGAGAGTCCGGTATGCTGTTTCGAGATTTTTTGATTCTATCATATTTTTTCTCCATCTCTCTTTTATTTATTGTCCGGAGAGTTACCGGTTATATTTTCCCCTACATTCTTTCAGGTGCGGATACTGCAAGAATATCAAGTGCATTTTTTAGTGTAATTCTTATAGCTTCCATCAGAGCAAGTCTTGCTTTCATAAGCTCTTTATCCTCTGAAATTACCCTGTTTGAGTTATAGAATGAATGGAATTCTCCGGCAAGTTCCTGAACGTATCTGCATATTGTATATACGGTTCTGTTTTGAGCAGAAAGTACAATAACTGACTTAAATTCTTCAAGCTTAAGTATAAGAGATTTTGTGCTTTCTACTGTTTTTAAAATGAGATTTTTATCAAAGCTTGAGAAAAGTTCTTTCAATTCAGATTCACTCATCGGGGCAGGAGATTTTTCACCTGTTTCGGGGTTAAGCTTTTCAGAAACTGCATTTCTTAAGATTGAGCAGACTCTTGCATAAGCGTATTGAACGTAAAATACAGGATTTTCATCGGTCGAACGTTTAGCAAGCTCAATATCAAAATCAAGAGTCATATCAATATTTCTCATTGCCATCCAGAAACGGGTTGCATCAACACCGACTTCTTCTATCAAATCATCAAGTGTGACCATATTTTTACGTTTACCCATACGGACTTCTTCCCCGTTGATTACGAGATTAACAAGCTGACCCAGAAGGATTTCAAGCTTGTTCGGGTCATAGCCTAAAGCTTGAAGCGAAGCTTTTACACGTGCTACATATCCGTGATGGTCTGCACCCCAGATGTTAATCAGCCTGTCATATCCGCGGCGGAGCTTATCGGCGTGGTAGGCAATATCAGCGGTTAAATAAGTATTTGAACCGTCAGCCTTTTTAATTACCCTATCCTGATCATCCCCGAATTCTGAGGATCTGAACCACATAGCGCCGTCTTTTTCATAGAGCATACCTTTTTCCATAAGCTCTTTATAGCTGGCTTCTACTTTGCCTGATTTATGCAGGTCAAGTTCAGAATAGAAGTTGTCAAAATGTACTCTAAAATCTTCTAATAAAGCTTTCTGGCAGGCTTCCATTTCTAATTTTGCGAAATCACAAAGGGTTTGTAATTCTATTTTATCAACATCTGTCGGAGATTTTATTTCTGCATTTACCCCCAAGAATTTTTTAGCTACAGGGATTAAGTAATCTCCCGGATAATAATTTTTTCTTTCGACTTCGTCGGCCGGGAAATCAATATTATCTCCAAGCTCCTGTTTAATTCTTATTCTTAAGGAGTTGCCGAGTTTTTGAATCTGGCTTCCAGCATCATTTATATAAAATTCCTGATAAACTTCGTGTCCGTAGAATTTTAGGAGATTAGCAAGAGCACTTCCCATCGCTGCCCAGCGTCCGTGTCCTATATGGAAAGGTCCTGTAGGGTTGGCGGAAACATATTCAAGAAGAATTTTTTCTGTTTTAACATCCTCAGGGATTCCGTACTTTTCTTTTTTAGATAAAATTTCTGCTACAGCTTCGGTCAGAAGAGAGTCCGAAACTTTGAAGTTTATAAATCCGCCTGCAACAGAAACTGTATACTTATTTGAATTCAGGTATTCGGTAATTGTGTTTGCAATCATAGGCGGAGCAATTTTCGCCGTGCGGGCAAGGGAAGAAACATTTACTGCAAAATCTCCAAAGTCCGGATTTTTAGGCTTTTCTATTATTAAAGAGCCTTTTGTGTATTCGCTTGCCTGACCTAATTTATTATCTTTAACCGCTTTTAGTATTGCGTTTTCAACTTCATTTAAGAAAAAATCTTTTAACATCTCTTAACCTCATCTATTCCAGTGTTTACTTAATTATAATACAAACATACTGAGTTTATTAAGGAGGTTTTCAACACTGTCTTTGTTCAAAAGTACGGACTGGACGGTCTGATTGATTATGAGGTTAATTTCCTTTTGGTCGGCTTTTTGTCTTAATGCAGGAGTAATTTTATTAAGCTGTTTTGCACTTATCGAACGGGCTTTGCTTTCAAGTGTTGAGTAGTCATTATAGAATTCGTCATTCAAAGCGGTTTTATCCGTTACAATAACATTGGTTAATTTGGCAAGTTTTAGCTGATTTTCACTGTTTGTAAGATAAAGGCAAAAATCTAAGGCTTCGGGTTTGTATTTCGCTCTTAGCGGGATAACAAAATTCATTACTGAAAAATCATTCTGTCCTACAGGACCTTTGAGCTGCTCGGATACATCGGTTTGAGCATAAATTTTAGGAGCGTTCTCTTTAATCATGGTTAAAAAGTTTGCCCCGCCCTGATAGAAAACAATCTTACCAGCCATATACTGTTCAAGAGCTTCTCTGTGAGTGAGCGTAATTGTTTCCGGCGGGATTAAATCTTCTTGATACAAGTTTTTAAACATTGTAAAGACTTCTCTGCTCTTTGCATTATTCATATCCTTAAGCTCTGAAACACCGTATTTATTAAGGATTTTTAGCATTGTATCATTTTCTGTAATCGTAGGAAGGTATGAATAAGCCCCTGTATTCTTTTTAATCCGGCTTGAAACAAAGGCAAGCCCGGCATAAGTTTTTGGCAGAGTCTTTATTCCGGATTTTTCAAACAAGGTTTTGTTATATATAGTTATCGCACTTGTTGCATACCAGGGGATTGAATAAATTTTACCGTTGTATTTTAGAGCATTAACAATTTCAGGTTTAAAAGAATTCAATTTATCAGACGGTATTTCCCAGAGTGTGCCTTTTTGAGCCAGAAGCGCAGAAAAGTCCGGATTAAGATTAATCAAATCCGGCGGAAAATCTGTCATAACAGCAGCCAACGTTCTTTTTTCACCTTCCGAGAACGGTACATCAATCCATTTTATCTTAATATCCGGATGAGCAGACTCATAGCTTGAAATAACTTCATTGATGTAAGGCGCAAAATCACCCATCTGAAGTGTCCAGAACGTTATGGTTTTGGAGTTTCTATCTCCTTGCCCGCTATTATTTGCCGGCTTCCACACTGTGCAGCCGATAATAAGTAGGATTATACAAAAAAGTAATAAAGTTGTTTTTAAAAATTGTTTCATTTTTTACCATACTTGTTTGATGTCAGACTTAATTTCCGTTAAGCTCCCGAACCTGGTTCGGGATGACCGCTAAATTTCACCTATACTTTTATATCAGTATTCAGATTAAGATCAATATATTTAAAGATATTAATTATTATTCCCGGCTGGAAATAATATATATTGTTGCAGGGAGTTATCTTTAAGATTGCATTGGATGAATCAATCATTCCTATAGTTGCGAGGTATTGATTCTTTGCTGCGGTAAAAATTATATATCCGTTTTCTGTTTGGATTTCCTCTACCGTAAATTTATTAGCTGTGATTGAGCCTAATGTGAGGTAGAAAAGCTTATCTTTATTAACGGCAAACATTTTGGAACAATCTTCAAATTTGATATTTTGAGGAACTGTTACAGGGGGCGCAG
>CALUTN010000130.1 GCA_944323665.1 Candidatus Gastranaerophilales bacterium
TCTTTTCTTTATTTTCTCCTCCACTCCTTTATCTAACGAGAGTTAATGCCGCAATTGGATGCGGCTTTTTTCTTGGGTAAATTTATAATTTGTATATGCATTATGTAAATTTTTGTAAAACTTTTCCTCTAAAAATTAAAGATTTATATGATTACTGCCGATATATATAACAAAATCAAATAATATTGGAGGGAATATGGCAATCGACAGTTTTAATCTAGCTCAGGCACTAAATTCACAATCTTATGCTTTCAAATGCTGGAATAACTATTATTACGGTAATAATACAATGGGTATAAGCTCAAAAGATATGGGTGCAATAACACAGACCTGGAACAGTGAATTAGCTAACTGGAAAGCTGTTGCACTGAATGATGAGAATGCTTATGATATACCGGATGATGATTTTAGCAAATCCTACGATGACGGCAAAGCTGCCGGACAAGAAGCTACTGGATATGATGGTTCTAAAGGCGGAATGATTATAAGGGGTTCAGGAGATCTTTTGATTTCAGGTGGTACCGCAGCATTATCAGTAGTTCCTACAGGTATACAAGTAGGTACAAAGTCGGTTGCAAATGCTGCAGCAAAAGCTGGCGGTCTTGCAGGAGATGCGGCAGCATCAGCCGGTAAAACTCTGGCAAAAGGTTCTAATGCCAGCTGGATAATTGGCGCGCCCCTAAATCTTCTTCAAGGTACGTTATATATGCTGCAAAAACCTAACAAGACACAAAAAGAAGCTTGTGATACACTACAGGATACTATGGCAGAATCACAGGCTGCAACTATTGCTGCTCAAGAAGAAATGACTTCAATGGGCGAAGAAATTATGGCATTGTCTGATGAAGCGGCTTCTTATAATGAAGATGCAAATGAACAAATAAAAGAAGAAAAAACAGAATATGATATGTATATGGCATCATTTATGGCTCTCAAGCAAAAAGCCGAATCAGGGGAAACCCTTACGGAAGAAGAAAAAACTTTATATAAGGAACTGGGAGCTTTATTAACTGAAAGCGGTGAAAATATCGGAGAAACGCAGGATGATGTAAGTGATACAGTCACCGGAATATATGATGATATGGGTTCATATCAAGATGGTTATGATTATGCTGCGGAGACAGCTGCAGAGATACAAGGTATAACTGATTTTGCAGAAAGCTTTGACAGTGCAACACAGACAATGTGTTATGTTGAAGGTGCAGCTCAAACATTAAACGCTGCTTCTGCTGCAGCTAATGCGTGGAAAGCCGGTGCATTTGCAATGTCAGGAAGCTGGGCATTCGGAGCTACCGCCTGGGCTTGGGCATTCGTTGCTATGGCCGCAGCCGGCGGTGCAATGTCAGGTGTTGGTGCCGCTGAACAATTCAAATGGGCAGGCGAGGTCGGTACTGAGATTGAGGCAAGAAAAGCTACTCAGGAACTCAATACCACGACAACCGAGATGTATGACACAGAGATAGATAACTATAACGGTTGGATGAGCGGAGTCGAGGAACTTGAATTAGACATCCCGGATGAAATAGGGGCTCCTGAAGATACTGAACTCCCCGGCGGAACTGCAACCGGAGAAGAAGCAGCTTCTGCAGCAACAGGTTTTGGTCTCGCAGCTGCTACAGAAGAAACAGATGATAAAAAGAAAGAAGAAAAAGCTGAGCCAGGCACAGGGGTGAGCTAGATGTGATAATTCTTCTCTATTGAGGTTCTCTGCTTACCTCCTCTCTCATTTAGGGAGAGTGATAAATTCCCTTCCTATTGAGGAAAGATTAGGTTGGCTGTTTACATGCAAGTGAGGTCACAAAATTATAAGCCTACCAAATCCTGTATCGGTTGATTTACAACATTCCTTACATAGTTGTAATATTCGTTTTTTGTACCAAATTTGTTAATTTTATCCAGAAGAGTTTCTCTGGATATAAATCCTTGATTATAGGCAATTTCTTCTAGGCAGGCGATTTTTACACCTTTATTCAATTCCATTGTTTGTACAAACACACTAGCCTGCAGCATTGAGTCATGAGTTCCTGTATCCAGCCACGCAAACCCTCTGCCAAGTATTTCAACATTTAGCTCACCTCTTTCCAGATAGAGTTTATTCAAATCGGTTATTTCTAACTCACCTCTTTTTGAAGGACGGAGAGTTCTCGCCAGTTTGCAGACTTTGTTATCATAGAAATACAATCCCGTTACTGCATAATTAGATTTTGGAAGGAGAGGCTTTTCTTCAAGAGAAATAGCCTTTCGATTTGAATCAAATTCAACTACTCCAAATCTTTCAGGATCTTTTACCGTATATCCAAACACAGTAGCTCCGTTATTTCGTCCGATTGCATCTCTCATAAGAGTTGAAAAACCATGACCGTGGAAAATATTATCCCCCAGAATCAGTGCCGAACAATCACCGGCTATAAAATCCTCAGCTATCAAAAATGCTTCAGCTATTCCCCTTGGAACATACTGTATTTTATAGCTTAATCGAATACCGAATTGAGAACCGTCGCCCAGTAGTTTAACAAAATTATCATAATCAATCTCATTTGTTATAATAAGAATATCTCTTATCCCCGCAAGCATTAGCGTTGACAGCGGATAATAAATCATTGGCTTATCATAAATCGGAAGCAAAATTTTTGATATTGGTTGTGATGCCGGATATAGTCTAGTGCCTGCGCCTGCTGCTAATATTATCCCTTTCATATTTTACCTCCGTACCGGTTACTTATTGATTACATTGTTAAAAACTTTTTCCGTACAGGAATAATTTTCTAAACATCGCATATTGATTATAATAAAAACGTCATTTTTTGATACAACTACAAATGGCACATAATTTGTTCTAAAGTCTTTCATAAGCTTCATACCATAAGGCGTCATTGCGTCAATTTTAAAAAAGGGGCAATCCTTAGAATGAGCTTTTAATAACTTTTCGTAAACCGGATTAAATTTTTTGCAGTAACCGCAATCTTTTGTGTATAGATAAAGGAAGGCAGATTTTTTTTCTTTCAAAGCATTTTCATATGCACCTGCAAAAACAGGTGTTATTACACATAGTAAAAAAAATATGGTAATAACTTTCTTTATCATCTCTAAAATAATAACACTTACTAAAACCTAAAGTCAATTATCCTATACCATTTATCACAGCAGGTTGACTTTTTTGTTTCTATCGTTAAACCTTTAGTATGTCTAAAGATTATTATAAGATTCTTGGTATTACGGAGTTTGAATCACAAGAGGCTATAAAAAACGCCTACAGAAAAATGGCGCGGAAATGGCATCCTGATGTTGCCGGTAACTCTGAAGAAGCTGTCTTGAAATTCAAAGAGATTAATGAAGCCTATGAAATTCTTTCTAATAAAATTAAAAAGGAAGAATATGACAGGGCCAGAAGATTTTATTCTTACGCAACCTCTAAAGATAACAAGTTTGAAAAAAAGACAAAACAAGAAGATAAAAAAGGATTTTCTTTTAATTCATTTAAATGGAAAAAGGCTCAAGATTGTCCGATTCCAAAACGCGGTGAAAATATTTACACTGATGTAGAACTTTCTGTTGTTGAAGCTGTCACAGGTGTTACTAAAACTGTAAATATGCTCCAAACACAAATTTGTCCAAAATGTGGCGGCAGAAAGTTTATTAAAGGGAATATCTGCACATCTTGCAAAGGCAAAGGAGAGTTTACAAGCTATAAAAAATTCACAGTTAAAATTCCTGCCGGAATTAAAGATAATTCAAAAATCAGACTTGCCGGAGAAGGCAGTAATGGTATCAATGGAGGTCAAAACGGAGATTTATATATTACAATCCATATACAAGAACCTAAAACATATAAAACGGATGGTTTAAATATACTCAAAACGATTCCCGTCACTCCTCATGAAGCAGTTCTGGGAGCTGATATAAGAATCAGTACCATAAAAGGTAATGTTGTCGTTAAAATTGCGCCTAACACACAGAACGGACAAAAAATAAGACTTGCCGGCTGCGGAATTGTGCAAAATAATAAAGTTGGTGATATGATTGTTACTATAGAAATTAAAATACCTCAGCAGCTTTCTAATGAAGAAATTAATCTATACAAAAAGCTGGCTGAAATATCTACGGTAAATATCAGAGATACTCTTTATGAGAACTAAGATTAAAGAAATTTTTACTTCAATACAAGGAGAAGGTCCTTATATAGGCTATAAACAGGTTTTTGTACGTTTCTGCGGATGTAACTTAAATTGTGCCTACTGCGACACCGAGTTTTCTCAAGAAGACTCTACAGAATACTCTGCAACAGAACTTGCTGAAATTATTAATAAGAATACGGATTGTCACTCAGTATCCTTAACTGGCGGCGAACCTCTGCTTCATATAAAATTTTTAAAAGAACTGTTGCCGCTTATTAAAATCCCGGTCTATCTTGAAACTAATGCAACTCTGTATGAAAATTTGAGTGAGATTATTAATTTTGTTGATTTTATTGCTGCTGATATTAAACTTCCGAGTTGCACAGGCATAAAAGACTTATGGGAAGCTCACAACACATTTTTTAATATCTCTAAAGATAAAAAGGTATTTGCTAAAATAGTATTTGATTCAAATATTACGGAAGAAGAAATTGAGCTTACCGGCAGACTTGGACAAAAATATAACATTGAATTAGTTTTACAACCAAAAATGGATGTATCAGGTCCGCTCGTAAATAAGGAATTTATGGAGAAAACCCTGGATTTATTCTTATCTCAATATATAAATGTAAGACTGATTCCACAAGTGCATAAGT
>CALUTN010000131.1 GCA_944323665.1 Candidatus Gastranaerophilales bacterium
AATCTGATTCGAGCCGGTAGTTTTTGCATTTCTACCGATAGCTACTGAATTAGAGTGTTGAGACTGGGCATTATATCCTATAGCTACTGAATTTGTAGATGATGCTGTTGCACTTCTGCCAAATGCCATTGAATTTGTACCGGATGCCGAGGCATCTCCGACTGCTGCAGCATAGCTTCCGGTTGCACTTGAGCTGTAACCTAATGCTGCAGCATAGTCTTTGGCAGTTGATGAATGACCTAATGCGGTCGCAGAAGAACCTGATGCACTTGAGCTGTAACCGAGAGCGGTTGAGTAGCCAGCGCTTGCAGATGCATCACCTATTGCAACAGCATAATTTCCTGAGGTATATGCACTGTAACCAAGTGCTGTTGAATAAGTCGTGCGTGCTTCTGCCATATCACCTAATGCTACCGCACCTTTACCGGATGCAGTTGTTTTGTAACCCAGTGCTGTAGTATACTCTGCATTGGCGCTGGAAGATCTTCCTATTGCAATTGCACTTTCTTTACTGGCAGATGAATTCCCAATTGATATAGAGTTACTTCCGGATGCGCTTGAACTCATACCCAGAGCAGCTGCATTACTACCGCCGGCTTGTGCAGAGGTTCCTATGGCGGTTGCATAGCTTCCCGTCACGCCAGCAGATGCTCCGAGTGCTGTTGCAGAAGTTGTATTTGCGCTTGCACTCGTTCCCAAAGCGATTGCATTAGTCGCACTTGTATTGGCACTCTTTCCGATAGCTATCCCGCTTGTTCCGCTTGATTCTGCCTCTCTGCCTATAACTACTGATGAATCTGCTGCACTATCCGCATTCCAGCCCAGGGCTACTGTATATGAATCTGTTGCCGATGCTTTGGCTCCTAATGCTGTTGAGTTATCTCCTGATGTAAGTGCATCATATCCTATTGCTACAGCTTCTACTGTTCCGGCACTGCGATTATAATCATCCGTGAAAATGATAGATTTATCAGAAGCGGCCAGTTGAAAAACTGAACTGCCTCCGGTCTTACCTATCGCCAGGTGCGGTTCTTTTCCGATTGTTTCTATATATAATTTGGATTTACTGGCTCCGGACGGACGGTTAGATGTACCTATCATCGCAGTCTTATCACCGTTTCCGTCAGGGTTGTATGTAATTGACCCGCCTAATCCCGCATATATCCACGGGCTTCCGCCATCCGCATCTCTCATCATTTTCTTGCTGACCATTGGTGCTGATGCTGCCGCTATTATCGCTACAATAAGCAGCACTATCATCATTTCCATTAAGGAAAATCCGCGTTTTTTCATATATCCTCGCTTTCAATTAAGTAGATTTTATAGATTCTAAGTAGCTGTTTAAAATACCTTGTGTTAATAATACCATATTGCACCGGTTTTGTACAGACCTGATTTTATGTTAGAATGTTGCCATGTCAAGATATATAGCAATTACAGATATTCACGGCGAGAGCGCAAAGCTGGATAGTGTACTTTCAAAAATTGATATACACCCTGATGATATTTTCGTATTTATGGGAGATTATATTGACAGAGGACCGGATTCTAAAGGAGTAATAGATAGAATTATTTCCCTTGGTAAAAAATATAAATGCGTTTACCTTATAGGTTCTCATGAATACGCCTATCTGCATGCCCTGAAGGGTGATGAATACTATGATTACCTTTTCCGGAACTACGGAGGTCCCGCCACGGTAAAAAATTACGGAAGTTTTGAAAATATTTATAAAGTTCATGGAGAATTTTTGGAAAATCTGAAATTTTATTATCTTACAGACAAATATCTCTTTGTCCATGCAGGTTTTGACCCGAACTACAGTCTCGAAGACCAGAACGAAACAGACCTGGTTTATATAAGAAATAAATTTATCTACTCAAAACACCGGCTGCCACAAAAAGTAATTTTCGGGCATACAGAATTTGATTCCCCATATATAGATGAAGGTAAAATCTGTATCGACCTTGGCTGCGGCAAATATAAAAATGCACGCCTCTGTGCTTTAATTCTTGATAACGAACAAGAAAAATTTATATATTCTGATTAAGTTAAAAAAAACGGACTGCGTGGTAAACCCCTGCAGCCCGTTTCTTTTTTATTTTTAATATTTAACATTAAGTATCAATATTTGTCGCATAAACCGCATTAGCTTCAATAAAGTCTCTTCTCGGTTCAACCTTGTCGCCCATAAGTACGTCAAACAACTGGTCGCACATCATAGCGTCTTCAATATTAACCTTGAGAAGAGTTCTTGTCTCAGGGTCCATTGTTGTTTCCCAGAGCTGTTGCGGCATCATTTCGCCCAACCCTTTGAATCTTTGAATAGCCAAACCTTTTTGACCTCTGTCGTCAACAATTTTTTGAAGCTGTTCAAACGATGTAATCGTTGTTTCGCCGTTTTCTGTTTCAAGAATAAGTTCTTTTTCTTCTTCTATCAAGAAATCACGAATCAGCGGATAAGAGTTTTTGAGTCTCTTGAACTCATTACTCTTAATAATATTTGCCGTAATCATTTCATGTTCATTTTCAAACAAATCAAGCTGAATAGCATATCTTGCTGCATCAGGATTGTATTTTAATGAAACTTTGTAATTTTTAGCCTCAGCTACATTATAGTTTTCAGCGTGATCTTTCAAATAATGGTCAAGATAAGCTAAAATCTCGTTCATTTTATCCTGATTCTCAAAATCTTCAGGAGTTATATTTGAACGGATTAAACCTCTTAATACAACTGACGGAATAATGTTCAAAATAGGGTTGTTGTAAGCTTTATAGAACATTGACATGTTAGATAAAAGCTTTAATAATTCGTCCCCGGTTTTGACCTTGCTCTTGGTCTTATCAGAAAGACTCAAGGATTTGATACCTCTTTCTTTAAGCATTTTATCAAGCGCATGCTCATCATAAAGATATTCGGAAGTTTTTCCCGTAGTAACCTTGAATAAAGGCGGCTGCGCAATATATACATAACCGTTTTCAATAAGCGGTTTTGCATATCTAAAGAAGAATGTCAAAAGCAAGGTTCTGATATGAGCGCCATCGACATCGGCATCTGTCATAATAATAATTTTATGATAACGAAGTTTGTCGAGGTTGAAATCGTCCTCATTTTTGCTTATTGAAATACCGAAAGCCTGAACCATTGATTGGATTTCGTTATTAGCATAAATCTTATCAAGACGGGCTTTTTCAACGTTCAGGATTTTACCTCTTAAAGGTAAAATTGCCTGAAACATTCTGTTTCTGCCCTGTTTAGCGGAACCTCCTGCTGAATCACCCTCAACAATAAAGATTTCGCATTTTTCAGGTTCTCTGTTAGAACAGTCAGCAAGTTTACCCGGGAGGGTAGAGTTTTCCAGAACTGTCTTTCTTCTTGTAAGTTCTCTGGCTTTTCTTGCAGCTTCACGCGCTCTTTGAGCTTGAAGAGTTTTTTCAATAATAGTTCTTGCAAGTTTCGGGTTGAATTCTAACCACTCTTGTAACTTTTCTCTTACAACATCCTGAACAACACCCATAACTTCGGAGTTTCCGAGCTTTTCTTTTGTCTGACCTTCAAATTCAGGGTTCTCAATCTTAACACTGACAATTGCGGTCAAACCTTCTCTAACGTCATCCCCTGTAAGGTTCGGTTCGGAATCCTTAAGAATCTTGTTTGTTCTGGCATAATCGTTCAAAACACGGGTGATTGCGTTTCTGAAACCCGTCAAGTGAGTTCCGCCCTGATGAGTGTTAATATTGTTTGCAAATGATAAAATAGATTCATTATAAGAATCCGTATACTGCATAGCAACTTCAACTTTAATCTTGTCAACGATTTTTTCCATATAAATAGGTTCGTCAAACATAGGGGTTTTATTCTGATTCAAGAATGAAACATAGCTTGCAATACCGCCTTCATAATGGAAAGTTTCGTCTTTTTTAGTATCCTTTTCATCGTGAAGAATAATTTTCAAACCTTTATTCAAAAATGCCATTTCTCTAAATCGGGTAGCAACAATATCCACATCGACTTCCGTTGTTTCGGTAAAGATTTCCGGGTCAAGCCAGAAAGTTGATTTTGTACCCGTTTTAGTTGTAGGAGCAACTTTCTCAACAGGAGAAGTCGGCTCTCCTCTCAAGTATTCCTGTCTCCAGACATATCCGTCACGGGAAACTTCCACAACCATTTTTTCTGAAAGTGCGTTAACAACAGATGCACCTACACCGTGGAGTCCGCCAGATACTTTGTATCCGCCGTCACCAAACTTTCCGCCTGCGTGGAGTACCGTGTGTACAATCTCAAGGGCAGATTTCCCTGATTCCGGTTTTATGTCTACAGGGATTCCGCGTCCGTTATCTTCAACGGTTACGCTGTTATCTTGGTTAACAGTAACATGAATCTCCGTACAATAACCTGCAAGAGCTTCATCAATTGAGTTATCAACAATTTCATAAATACAATGATGCAGACCTCTTTGCGAAGTCGAACCGATATACATCCCCGGACGAAGTCTTACAGCCTCTAAACCTTCTAATACACGTATATTACTAGCGTCATACCCTTGTGCCATCTATCCCCCCCAATAGTCAAAAAATCTTTTGTATACAAGTATTGTACCACAAAAGCAATTTTTAGCGCAAAT
>CALUTN010000132.1 GCA_944323665.1 Candidatus Gastranaerophilales bacterium
TAAGCTCCGCACTGCTTCGAGTCAGGCTCACTTCGTTCACCGTCACTCTGCGCAAAATCTAACCCTGTCTTTGTTTATGCTTAGGGTTTTCGCAAATTACAGCAACTCTGCCTTTTCTTTTAATGACTTTGCATTTGTCGCACATAGGTTTTACTGAAGATCTTGTTTTCATTGTCTTTATTCCTTTATATTTATTACTTTAATCTGAATGTGATTCTTCCTTTAGTTAAATCATAAGGCGTCATTTCGACTTTCACTTTATCACCGGGAAGAATTCTTATAAAATTCTTTCTGATTTTTCCCGAAATATGTGCCAGAATTTCATGCCCGTTTTCCAGTTTTACTCTGAACATTGCATTCGGCATAGACTCCAGGATTGTACCTTCAATTTCTATAACGTCTTTTGCCATATTGTCCTCTATTTTCGGCTATCAAAATTGATACCGCAACCCGGCATCATAAATAATCATATCTGCTAAAAAACGGAATGCAAGCAATTTTATTAGAGTTCGGATATATTTGTAAACTTTTGTTAATGATTGTTTTTATAATATTAGGTGTTTTTATTGTTTTTATTAAACATGAGGAAAACATGGTTATTTTCTTTATTAGATATCGTTTTAATAAGAAATGATTATGCGTCTAAAGTTTTCTTAATTTATAAAAACAATCGCTATTGCAAAAAGGAAACGATATTATATAAAATTATCAATTTAACATTTTTTTTATTATGTTGAATTTTTATTCTATTTGCAGGATAATTTTCCTGCAAAGAAAGGAATTATTATGAGTGAAATCAGAGTAAGAATTGCTCCTTCGCCGAGCGGAAACCTCCATATCGGAACAGCAAGGACAGCTTTATTTAATTATTTATTCGCAAAAAAAAATAATGGAAAATTTATCCTTAGAATAGAAGATACCGATGCCGAAAGAACCAGTCAGGAATATGTCAAAAATATTTTTGATTCCTTAAAAGCTCTCGGTCTTAACTGGGATGAAGGACCAGACGTAGGCGGTCCTTACGGGCCGTACACCCAGTCAGAAAGATTTGATATTTATCCAAAATATATTCAGGAACTTCTTGACAAAGGTTTTGCCTACGAATGTTTCTGCACTCCGGAAGAGTTGGAAGCAGAAAAAGAAGAAGCCGCTAAGAATAAAAAAGCTTATGTTTATACTAAAAAATGTGAAAACTTAACAGAAGAAGAAAAAGCTAAATTAAGAGCTGAAGGCAGAAAACCTGCCATAAGGTTCAATGTTTCCAAAGCACAAAAGGCTTTCCATAATTCATCAATCCTTGAGTTTGATGATTTGGTAAAAGGAAAACTCCACGTTGATACAAACCTTATAGGCGATTTCGTAATTATGAAATCTAATGGTGCTCCTACTTACAACTATGCAGTTGTAATTGATGATGCTTTAATGAAGATTTCTCACGTTATAAGAGGAGAAGACCACATCTCAAATACTTATAAACAAATTTTAATCTTCGAGGCTTTAGGATTTGAAGTGCCGAGCTTCGGACACCTTGGGATGATTCTTGCACCTGATAGAAGTAAATTATCCAAACGTCACGGAGCTACAGCTGTTTCTGACTTTGTAGAACAAGGATATTTAACAAGCGCCCTTGTTAATTTCGTAGCACTTTTGGGCTGGTCCCCTTCTGATGGTCAGGAAATAAAAACTATAGATGAAATAGCTCAGGATTTCAGAATCAATGAGATTTCTTCATCAAACTCGATTTTTGAGTACGACAAATTAAAATGGATGAACAGCCACTATATTAAAATGCTTCCAATTGAGGATCTAAAAGAAAGGCTGAAAAAATATCTTACAAAATATGATTTGTCAGAATTAACCGATGCTCAATATACAAGAATGATTGAGATAACTTATGAACCGTTAACTCTATTATCAGACATTACAGATGCTGTAGCATATTTCTTTGGCAAAGATAATGTTGAAATAGACGAAAAAGCTGCTGAAAATATTAATACTGACTTGTCTCAAGAAGTCTTGAAAGCATTTGTTGAACAAGGTGAAAACTGGGATTGGACAGAAGAGAATCTGCATGAAAAACTTGAGAAATTTAGAGCTGATTTTAAAGAAAAAGGTTATAAACCAAAGTTCACAATGTGGGCAATAAGAGCAGCCGTAACAGGAAGGCTCTGCGGTGCTGATATGACAGCAACTCTCGCAATCTTAGGTAAGGAGCACTCTCTTAACAGAGCTAAAAAAGCTATTAAGAATTATGCCGGAGTTTAAGTATATTAATTTAACAGTGAGGGGCAGGTTCTTTTGAGCCTGCCCCTTTCTTTAATTATTTATTTTTAGCAGCCCAATATCTGCACCTATCTTTTTTAGAATAAAGATGTTTATAACGCACACCCCTCGCTTCATAAATACGGGAATATTTTTTGGACTTATTTATCCTGTAATCCTCGGGGTTTATTCTGTAATAAATTCTATTCCCATCACCATCGTATGAATAAACAAGAAAAGCTTCTGCTTCCGGAGCAATAAACAAATATAAGACAAATAAAAGGGCGAGTCTAATTATCATGCAATCACCCCTTCTTTAATCAGTTGCTCTCTGATTTGTCTTTTAGTCTCAAATTCAGTATCTTTTTTACCGGTATACCTTTTGAGGAGCATAAGTCCCGGAGTCAAGATTCCGAGTGCAAAAATACAAGAAGCAATATTTGTAAGTATTGAGCCTCTTTTCAATTTCTTCACACCTGCAAAGAATTTTTCTGATGAATCACCTTTTTGTATAGCAGATTTGTATTGCTTATAAAGATTGGACATATTTTCATATACCCTTTCAAACTCTTTAAGGTCAATATATTTTCTTGTATCAACTCTATCTGTTTTCTTATACATTTTAACTATATCAGATTTTTTAGCCGCCTTAACTATGGAGTTTTCAGGATTATTATGAATAAATTCATAAAGAGAAACCGCATCTTTTTTAAGTTTTCCGCCATTTTTAGCTGCTTTAATTTTTGCAAAATCATTTAATCCCTTTTCAATTGAACCATCCTCAAAAGCTCTTTTAAAAGCGGGATCTTCAAGTACCCTCGCATCAAGGCCGATAGATTTATTAAACTTGCTCACAGCTCTTTTTTCAAGCAGTTCCTGAATTTTACCCCCTGCGTAATACATGAAACAAAGAGTCATGGCTTCCTTAATTGAATAGCCGATAAATTCTTGCGGAGTTCTGGATTCTCCAAGCCTTGTTGCTGTAATAAATCCGTCAAGCACATACATGTTTTTAACCGGAGAAAAAGCAAGCGATTCTATAACAGAAGCAGTACCTTTAAAAGCCGGGCTTATCCGATTTTCCGGCATTGTCTGCTCTTTGCCGGCTTTCTCTTGTTTTTTTTGGGCCTCGTATTCTGCAATCAAGTTCTCTCTGATTCTTTTGGCAGTATATTTTTGTTTTAGTTTTGTGAGACCTAAATATGCTGCAACAGTGAGACCTGTTGCTACAAAAAACTTACCGGTGCTGATGTTTTTAAAAAGTTTAGACTTACTTCCGATTTTTTCAAGCTCTTTTTTCACTTCGTCATCCGGAGCATATTCTTTAATTTTTTCAAAAATATCTTTATTTTTTAAGTTTCTGGCATCAAAGTTTGAATCAAGATTAGCAGCTTTGTAAACAGTATTATTATAGAGCCATTTAAACGCCGGTATTCCGAAAAGCCAGATAATTTCAGTTCCCATTTCATCAATAAACCTGTCAGCACCTTCTTCCTTGCCCGTAACAAATGAACCTGCCGTCATTCCTGCAGTAGCTGACAAGTCTTTAACCGCAAGCGGTACAAGTGAATTGGGGTTCCCTAATGTAGAAAATATATTAGCTGCATTCAAAATCATAGTCTACAAACCCCACTTTAAGTTCATAAATTTTTTATAACAGTTTCTACTCATACGCTGCCATCCTTTCTAATTAACTCTGTCAAAGAAATAAATTGCCTGATTGTTAACAAAATTTTACATACTAAAAGGAGCCTTCGTGTTTTTGAAGGCTCCTTTAATAAGAATTATTTATTGTCCTATCCGACAAGTTCGGTATCGTCAGATTCCGAAGCCTTCACCATAATAGCGTGCTCAACAGGATTTTCTTTTTTATAAGAATTTTCTTGAACAACTTCTTCAAAACCGAATTCATCTCGGGCTTTTTTCATCTGAGTTTCGTCAACCAATTTTTTAGCAAGCTCGGCGATTTCGTAAACTAACTTATATCGGTTATCTGTATTTTCATTTAATTCCCACGCTATTTTAATAATTTGATCCATTTTTACCTCATTGATTAAGATATCAGCAATTATCCATGATTTTATAACACACAAAAACATTTGTAAAGTTTACAAATGTTTACAAAATGGCAATTTTAAAAAGTAGATAAACTTTATATACATGTACACGAGCTATTCAAAAGAGGAGAACACTATGCCATCAAATGTAACATTGACTTTCAGCGATATGAAAAATGCAAGCGGAACACTGAAGGTTGAAAATGAAGACGTAATCGGAAAGGTTTTACCCGAATACACAAATAAAACTGTCACAAGTACTGAATTTGCTTTATTACAAAGAAT
>CALUTN010000133.1 GCA_944323665.1 Candidatus Gastranaerophilales bacterium
TACATAATTTACCTTAAATACTTGTTATTCTTGTTTTTGCATTAATCTTGCAACACAATGGTAATTGTGTTGCAAGATTCAGTAAAAACGAGTAAACTAACGAATTAAAACTGTATACAAAAACCCCTCTGATAAAATATCAGAGGGGTTTTGTTTTTCTTTACTACTGCGCAAACTCGCCGGAATAAAATCCCATTAAATTTGCCAGCCGATGCTGCTTTTCGGCAGCTTTTTCAATGTTTTGTTTGATTTCTTCAAGTTCTTTTAATAAAGTATTTAAGTCTTTACGTCGTTTGCTCTCTAGGCGTTCCTCCCTTGATGTCTGTGCCGTTCTCGCTTCCGTCAAATCAACCTCAAGCCAATTTGGCGAAAAGCAATTATTTTGAAAATCTTTTTTATTCGTCATACAATATCCCTTTCAACAGCTCTTACACTTCCGCTGCTTTGAATCTGCTTATGAAACGTTTTACAAACCATTCAAAGCCGGTTACTGCTTCTTTACACTCAAGATAATCTTTTTTTACTTCCTGATACTCCTTTGAGTTAAAATCAAATGCTGTCATTTCCGAATACTCAACCAGCATTTCGTGTTCGTCATGTCCCATAACATACCTCTTAATTAACAGCTAATACACTAATTGTTTTTTGCTTTTTCTTTTCTGCTTACAGTTTTCCTTAACGGCAGCTTTTTGAAAAACTTTAGAGATTTTAGGTGTTTTGTTACAAAAGTTTACTTTTACGGGTTATGTTGTTGAAATTCTTGTTCTGTAGTCCGCATGGTGTAAAAGTTCAGGGTGACAAGCTATATTAACATCTTATTCACCTATTCACTTATTAACTTATTTACTTAATTACCCAGTCACCCAACCACTATTCACTAACTAAACAGGTGTTGATGCAGCAAAACATACAATATTACTTACACCGGCAGAGCGAAGCGCTTTTATCATTTCTTCAAAAGTAGAGCCGGTTGTACATATATCATCCAGGATTAAAACAGGTTTATCCGGTATTAAGGAAGAATCAACCTCAAAAGCCCCGTCAAGGTTTATCAAACGTTCTTTTCTTGAAAGTTTGTATTGGGGTTTTGTATCTTTTATTCTTTTTATCAGCCCAAAATTTGTTTCAAAACCGCTCAATTTGGAAAACTCTTCGCAAACAAGTTCCATGTGGTTATATTTTCTCTTTTTTATTCTGTTCTTATGAAGCGGAACCGGAACTAAACAAAACTCCGTATTATTAGAATTATTTACCTCTAAAAAGTATTCATACATAAATTTGGCAAGGTAATAAGCTAATTCTCTCTGCTTATGATACTTTAGCCCGCGGATAATTTTTTGTAATTCTTTTGAATAATACCCTGCAACATAAATATTTACACCTTCAATAATCCTGTTCGCGCCCAGAGAATAAAATTCCAATTTTCCATAACAATCGGGGCAGATTTTTAATGAGTACTTAGAACTCTTGCACACATAACATTTCTTTTTATAAATAAGGTCAAGAAGTGAATTCAAAAGACTTTTCATAGTTTAAATTATATAATAAAATATTAAATTATTGACCTTTAAGATGAAATAAGATATTTTATACAATGTAGCAATGGATTTGGAGGGTTTTTTATAATGGATTTTCAACATACACCGCTTAACGGCGCTAATTATACTGATGCTGATATAAAACGTTTAATAACTGAATATAATGTACAGTTTATAAAACTGCAATTTGTAGATATAAACGGGCAGGTCAAAAACCTGGCAATACCGTCAGAACATATTGACAGGGTTTTAAATAACGAAATTATGCTGGATGGATCTTCTATAAAAGGTTTCAGAAACATTGAAACCTCTGACATGTTTTTCCATCCGGACAAAAATACGTTTCAAATCCTTCCTTGGCAGGAGCGCGACGGCAAAACTTCAGCCCGCTTAATTTGTGATATTTATAACGCAGACGGAACTCCGTTTGAAGGCTGCCCGAGATGTAACCTCAAACGGTTAATGGCAGAAGCTAAAAAGCTGGGATTCTCAATGAATGTAGGTCCGGAAGCAGAATTTTTCTTATTTGAAAAAGACGAAGAAGATAAAATTACAACAAAAACTCATGACAGAGCCGGTTATTATGATGTGGGTCCGGATGATTTGGGTGAATCTGTACGTTCAGATATTGTAAGCACTTTGCAGGAAATGGATTTTGATATAGAAGCTTCACACCACGAAGTAGCTGACGGACAGCACGAAGTTGATTTTAAATATTCAGATATCCTTACAACTGCAGATAACGTAGTAACGTTCAGAGTAGCTGTTAAAGCTATTGCAGCACAATACGGATTACATGCAACATTTATGCCTAAACCTGTTTACGGAATAAACGGCTCAGGTATGCATTGTAACATTTCACTTTTCAAAGACGGCAAAAATGCATTCTTTGATGAAAAAGCGGAATATCAACTTTCGGATACAGCAAAATATGCAATAGGCGGGATTTTAAAACATATTAAAAGTATAACAGCAATCCTTAACCCTACTGTTAACAGCTACAAGAGACTGGTTCCGGGATACGAAGCTCCTGTTTATATGGCATGGTCGCTTGCTAACAGAAGCGCTCTTCTAAGAGTACCGGCAAAACGAGGACTTTCAACGAGAGTTGAACTCCGTTCACCTGACCCAAGCTGTAATCCTTATCTGGCTTTTGCAACAATTCTTGCAGCATGCCTCGATGGTGTAAGAAATAAAATTGAACCTCCAAAACCGGTAGAAGCTAATATATACAAACTTAACGAAAGAGAAAGAAAGAAATTAAAAATAGAATCACTCCCGGGAAGTTTGAAAGAAGCGCTTTATTACCTGCAAAACTCGCTTATCGCAAAAACAGCGCTGGGTTCTCATATAATGGATGAATTTGTTACAGCAAAGGAAATTGAATGGGATTCTTTCAGAACCTACGTTTCTCAGTGGGAAATCGACAGATATCTTGCAAGATATTAATCCGGATATAAAAAAGGAAAGTCTTGCAAAATGTGCAAGACTCAAAAATATACATTTACCCCACTAACTTTATACCATATTCCCACATGCTTGTCAAGCATTAAGAGAAAGTTGTAAAGTATAAAGAAATGGGATATCCCCATTTCTTCCCAAAATTATTAGAATCTAATTCTGTGCAAGTTTTTCTCTTACAAGAGTTTCTACTTGATTCAATATATCAGGATTTTCTGATAAAAATTCTTTTGCCTTATCTCTTCCCTGACCAAGCTTTTCATCATTAAAGCTAAACCATGAACCAGCTTTTTTAACAATATCCAAATCAACAGCTACGTCCAAGATATTACCTATTTTGCAAATACCTTTTCCGAAAATTATATCAAATTCAGCTGTTCTGAAAGGAGGAGCAACTTTGTTTTTCAAAATACGGACTCTGACATGGTTTCCGATTTCTTCTCCGTCCCCTTTCAAACCTTCTACACGTTTGATTTCCAAACGAACAGAAGCATAGTATTTAAGAGCGTTACCACCGGTAGTAGTTTCCGGATTACCATACATAACCCCGATTTTTTGTCTAAGCTGGTTAATAAATATAACCGTTGTATTAGTTTTACCTATAATACCTGTTAATTTTCTTAAAGCTTTTGACATTAATCTTGCTTGAAGCCCCATTTGCTGGTCTTCCATAGAGCCTTCAATTTCGGCTTTCGGAACAAGAGCAGCAACAGAGTCAACTACAATAACATCGACAGCACCGGAACGTACAAGCTCTTCTGTAATATCAAGAGCCTGTTCGCCTGTATCCGGCTGTGAAATCAATAATTCATCAACATTAACACCTAAATTTCTTGCATATTCAGGATCAAGAGCATGTTCAGCATCAACAAAAGCAGCAATACCGCCTTTTTTCTGGCATTCTGCAACAATATGCTGTGCAAGAGTCGTTTTACCGGAGCTTTCGGGTCCATAAATTTCAATAATACGACCTCTGGGGATACCGCCTATACCAAGCGCAACATCCAATGATAAAGCGCCTGTCGGAATTGCATCAACATTAACCGTCGGCTTATCGCCCAATTTCATAATTGAGCCTTTTCCAAAATCTTTTTCAATTTTTTCTATAGCAAGCTTTAATGCTTTGCTCCTTTCATCCGCATTTACAGATGTTTCAATTTCTTTTTCTTTTACAGCCATTGTTTTCAGTGTCCTTTAAATAAAAATGTCATGAGATTTATAAAAATCAATCCCAGATATGTTTTTCTTTTTTCTTATAAAAACCTAATCCTACAGGTTTGTATGTATTAAGATCATTTTTTAACTGATAAATTTCTTTGTTTAAATCAATAATTTTTTGTCTTAGAGTTTCGTTGTCTGTTTTGCATCTGATTAGTTCAACAACAACTTCATCCATTCCTTCAAGTTTTTCATCAATAACTTTAGAGATTCTGTCACTTAATTTATTTTCCATATCTCTCAAGGAATTTAAGATATTCAAAATAGCCGAAGATTGCTTTGCCGGAACATTTGACGGAGGCATTGAAGCATTTTTCATTGCCTGAACTTTCCTCAAATTTTTTACTTCTTCATAAGAAAAATATGTTTGTCCCT
>CALUTN010000134.1 GCA_944323665.1 Candidatus Gastranaerophilales bacterium
TGAAGAAGGAAACGTAATTGTACCGCAACAGATTGCACGTACGTTCTATGAACTTATGCCTGCTACAACATATGTAACCTGGCAGATTAACTATTTGATTGAAAACCGTAAAGCAAGAGTTTTGGCGAATCCGAAAATCTTGATTACAAACGGTCAGGAATCTGTAATCGATTTGACTCAGGATTACGTAGAAAAAGTAACATCCGAATATCTGACATCTTCAGTAACAGGTACGGGCTCAACCGGTACAGCACAGAGAAACTATACAATTGGCAGTGATTTGGGTATAAAAGTAACATTGACTCCGTTTATATCACCGGAAGGCTATGTAACTCTTAATATTACTCCTGAATACTCTACTCAGGCCGGTGAGGTCAGAACTCAGAGTGAGGTGCAAGGTCAAACAGACTTGGCTGCAACACTGTTAAGCAGAAGAAACCTTGATTTGAAAAATGTCAGAATCAAGGATGGTGAAACCCTTGTTATAGGCGGTTTAATCCAGGAATCAGAACAAAAGACAGTTCACAAAATTCCTATCTTAGGTGACTTGCCTTTAATCGGAACTATATTCAGATCTTCCTCTACATCTAAAGCAAAATCTGAACTGGTTGTTATGGTTACACCTAAAATTATTAATGACGACGAGCCTGTTTCAGCAGATACATTATAATAAATAACTATGTCTAATCAACTGGAAAAACTTAAAAATAGTATAAGAAAGGAATATACAAAAAACTTTGAATTTAACCTGATGAAAACATCAGGTTTTATTCCGGTTGATAAAAGACAAAAAGAATTTTTTATAATTCTGAATAAAGGCTGTGCTGCAAATAAAGAAAAAATTGAGAACTTAATTAAAGAAAAATTTGCCGGTTATACCCCAAAATTTATACCGGTGGATTCAAGTGCTTTTGATGAGCTTATAACATCGATAGCTGATAATGCTGTTCCTTCGAATAATTCGGGTGGTGTGACTTCTCCGATACAAAAGCCGGAACAGAAAGTTCCTTCTGAACCGTCGGCTGAGGATATGCTTGTAAGTATAGGATGGCTTACAAAAGAACAGCTGTTAGAATGCATGCAAATTGCTAAAAGAAGAGAAGTTCCGCTAGATCTTGTATTTAAAGAAAAAGAGTGTTTAACTTACGAGCAAATTGTCTCTTATCTAAAAAAGAAATATGGAGTTGAAGTAGTTTCAAAATCTAACATTATTGTTGATCAAACAATATTGAAGATGCTTCCTGATGATTTCATTGAGAAAAAACAAGCTATTACAATGTCTATGGAAGGTAATAAGCTTGCTGTAGCAATGGTTAATCCTACAGATAAATACACGATAAGAGAGATTTCACTTTCTACAGGCAGACCTCTGAATGTTTATTGTCTTCCATATTTTGAGTATGAAAACTATCTAAAAGAATATACTCTTCAAAGAAAATCAGCCCTGGCGGCAAAAGAAACCGAAAGAATTATTCAGAGTATTGAGGAAGAATCTGCTCAGTTCAATAATGAAGAAACTCTCTGGGCGCAGGTAGAAAAAGAACTCCAGGATGCTAGCGGTAATGTTGCAAAATTTGTTTATAAGATTATTACTGATGCAATTGATGCAAAAGCTTCCGATATTCACATAGAACCGCGACTGGGTTATTATGTTGTACGTTTACGAACTGACGGCATTTTGAAAAAGGTTCTTGAAATTCCGGGAAGTATCGAACAAGCTGTTATCACTCGTTTTAAAGTTCTTGCGAGAATGAATATTGCCGAGCACAGACGTCCTCAGGACGGTACTTTTTCTATCAAATATAATGATAGGATGTATGATTTCCGTATAAATACTTTACCGGTATCAGGAAAAGAAAAGGTTGTAATCCGTATTTTGGCACCGGCTGTCAGCTTGAAAGCCGGCGGCGATAAAATGGTTATTGCGGGTGCTTCTGAAAGTGATTTGCAGAAAATCCACGATATGGTTCAATCTCCAAACGGTATTATTTTAACATCAGGTCCGACCGGTTCCGGTAAAACAACAACATTGTATACAATTCTTAAAGCTCTGAATAAAGAAGACGTTAATATAACTACAATTGAGGATCCGATAGAAATTAAACTTGAAGGAATAAACCAATCTCAAGTAAACCCTAAGGCGGATATTACATTTGCGTCTTGTATGAGAGCAATTTTGAGACAGGATCCGGACATTATTCTTATCGGTGAAATTCGTGACTTTGAAACTTTGGAAGTTGCTATTTCAGCAGCTTTGACAGGTCACTTGGTATTGAGTACAGTCCACACGAACTCTGCTGCAGCTACAGTTACTCGTTTGATTGAAATGGGTGCGAAAGACTACTTGGTATCTTCAACCTTGACCGGTGTTATTGCTCAGCGTCTTGTAAGAAGATTATGTGATAACTGTAAAGAAGCTTATTTCCCTACAGAGGAAGAGGCTAAGCATATTACTACAAATCCGGAAGAGCAGCAGCAGCTTATGAAAACTAAGCTCTACAGAAAAAAGGGCTGCAAAGAGTGCGGATATTTAGGTTATACCGGACGTCTCGGTGTTTATGAGGTTATGCCTATAACAAGAGAAATCAAAAAACTTATTGCGCAGGGTGCTCACGATATTGAAATTGAAGAAGCGGCAGTTGCAGCAGGTATGAAAACTCTGAAAGTATCTTGTTTAAACCATATTATAGAAGGTAATACGACAGCCGATGAATTTATAAGAGTTCTCGGGTATGCAAGCGAGTAATAAATTGAAATAAAGAGGTTAATTGAATGCCAATATATAGTTATACAGCATTGAAAGCAGGTAAAGAGGTAGTTCGCGGCGAAGTTACAGCTTCTAACCTCAAGGATGCTCGTGATGTAATCAGAAAAATGGGTTTAGTCCCTACCAAAATTAATGAGTATAATGATGCGAAGCAGAAAAAGGCTGCTTCAATATCAGGTTTATCATTGAGCGAAAAAATAGATTTCATATCAACGCTGCAAATACTTTTACAATCCGGTATTCCTGCTGTAGAATCTCTTATGTTTATGGAACAGGAAGCTGCGAAGGCGAAGATTAGGAATGTTTCAAAAATTTTGAAAACCCAGATTATGGCCGGTTCCACATTCGCGGATACTCTGGGCAGATATCCTCAAGTATTTGGGTATATATTTATAGGTCTTGTAAAAGCGGGTGAAGAATCCGGTGAACTTGAAAAAACCCTTGGTCGTATAAGAGATTTGTTATCAAAACAGGCAGCCATTAAAGGCAAGGTAATTGGGACGCTTATGTATCCTATGTTTGTAATTGTAATGGCTTTTATAATCATTATTGTAATGCTTGTGTTTGTATTCCCGGCTTTTAAAGAGATGTTTGAATCTCAGGATAAGGCTTTGCCGTTTATTACAACAATGATGATCAACGCCGGAGATTATTTAAAAACATACTGGTATACAATACCTATTTTTGTTGCTGCGTTTGTCAGTTTCTGTGTCGTTTGTGTTAAATGGCAGCCTGCAAAAAATATTTTGGATAAAATTGTACTTAAAGTACCTCTTTTGAATAATTTGATTTTATATTCAAACTATTCAAACTTTCTTTCAGTATTAAGCGTATCTTACGATGCGGGTATTCCGATTGTTGACTGTTTGCACCTTGCGGTAATTACTTTGACTAATTCAGTATTAAGGAATAAAATGAGTAACGCAATTGTAAAGGTTCAACAAGGTTTACAGGTATCGCAGGCTCTGAAGGCGACAAAAGTCGTTCCGAGAATGCTTTTGTTTATGATAGCAACAGGTGAACAATCCGGTCGATTAGGTGATATGCTTGAAAAAGGCGTAAACTTCCTTGACAGAACTCTGGACAGCATTATTGATACAATGACAAAAATGATTGAACCTATAATGCTTCTTGTAATCGGTAGTATTGTACTCGTTATGGCTCTGGCACTTTATCTGCCGTTGTTCCAGTCATATATGAGTTAGGTGCTGGGGTAAATGTAAGGGCAAACAGAGAGAGGTAATATTAATGGAAAATAAAGAAATTTTGGAGCTTACAACCTCCGCCTGGCGGGAAAAAGTTTATATTGAAACGGCAGAGCATATTATATGCGGTTATGTTTTTATGCCAAAAATCGGAAAGAAAAATCGGCTTCTTTCCGAAATTTTGAATACAAATAAAAATTTTATAGCCGTTAAAAATTGTTCTCTTGAATACAAGCTTCTTCCTAATAGAAATGTAGAGGAGCATGATTTTTTGCAGGTAAACATTTCATCTATTTTGATAATGAGACCTCTTTATGAAGACTAAGACATATGTGGTTACAGGTGCAACCTCAGGTATTGGCAAAGCTCTGTTAGTAAAGCTGGCCAAAGATAATATTGTGTTTGCCTCTTATCGTTCTGAGGCTAAAGCTGCAGAATTAAGGAAGTTATCTGAAAATATTTATCCTTTCTATGTTGATTATGCTGAGCCGTCTACAGTTAAGAATGCAGTTGATTTTATTTTGTCTAAATGCACTAAAATTGATACTTTGATTAATATTGCA
>CALUTN010000135.1 GCA_944323665.1 Candidatus Gastranaerophilales bacterium
TTTTTTTAATTTTGGCAGTTCCGGATTAGCGGGACTATTTTCGATTAGTGAGTTAATATAACCGACTTTTGTTTTCAGTTTAAATAAATAGTTATTAAGCCGTGTAAACCGATCCAATTTAAGCCGGTTTTGGAGAACTTCAAGCAGTACTTCTTTTTCAATCGGAGATTCCGGCTTACGGATTTTGAGTTTTTCCGCCCAGATGTCCTGACACATAAGTATTTTATACTGGTTTTTAATAATTTCAGGATTTAAACCTTTGCGGAAAGTAAGTTTATTTGATATACCGGAATTACGGTAAAAATTTTGAGTATCGGATACAGAATTAATAAACATAAAAAACCTTTCTTACTTTTACTATAAAGAAAAAAAAGTCCTGAAAATATATTTTGCCCCCATGCTTAATGTTTCTTAATAATTTAACAGATTTTAAAATTTTGTTGCTTTCTTTATATTAAGTTATTGTTGGTATAGAATATAAAAAAGTAAAAAAATGTAAAATTTTTTGCATTAACTAGCAAAAAAATTTTATTATACGTTTTAGAACAAATGGATGGTTGATAAAACACGAGAAGTGATATAATTAAAGAATATATAAGCGAGGTAAATGCATGAGTGAAGTGAATGGTCCAAAGATTAGTGTGAATCACCTTAATTACGGAGGGATTCAGAAACAGAATTCTGAGATTCCGCCGGAGTCTGTTGAATCTTCAAAGCAGCAGCTTACGGATTTTTCCAATATGCAGGCAGAGGCATTGGGTCGTTCAATGTTGTTTAAGGGCGTAGATAATATTAATAACGACTTGAAAGCGTTGACAGAAGATCCTCAGATTGCAGAAAATTCTGATAAAATGTTTGAAGCTGCTTACAAAGTTGCTCAAGAAAACGGTGCGCAGAATCCTTATGAAGAAGCAGCTTGTTTTTCAACAACTTCTATATAAATACAAAATTGATATAAATTTCAGGGAGAGAGAGAATGGATGGAAACAACAAACCGGTTGTGAATTTAATTTCCAAACCGGAAAATATGTTAAAGACTATTTATACAGCATGCAGAACCTGTTATAGTGCTGATATTCCAATTAATATTTACAACAGCACTGATGATGAAGAAAAGATGCTTAAACTGATTGAGCGTGTTATTTCTTCCGGCCATTATTCTACTATTGAACATATTCAGGTGACTTTTGCTATTTCAAATGTTTCAAGAGCTTGTACTCACCAGCTTGTACGTCACAGACATATGTCTTTTTCTCAAAAATCTCAAAGGTATGTCAGAGAGAAAGGGCAGTTTGATTTCATTATCCCGCCCACAATAGACAGAAATCCGGAATTAAAAGAAAAATTCTTAAATTTCATGGGTGATATATCGAAATTATACTGTGAATTTACAGAAGCCGGTATCCCCGCGGAAGATGCACGAGCAGTGCTTCCGAACGCTGCTGCAACTTCAATTGTAGCGAGTTTAAATCTTAGAGAAATGATACATCTGGCTAATTTGAGGCTTTGCACAAGAGCCCAGTATGAAATCAGAACAATGATTAAAATGATGTGTGAAGCTCTTGTGGCTGAGGAACCATGGTTAAAACCTTATCTTGTACCTAAGTGTGAGCGCTTAGGATATTGTGATGAAGATAAATCTTGCGGCAGAATGCCTACAAGAGAAAAACAAGGGGTATAATGAAGAAACTCGGATTTATACTTGTTCTTGCTATCATTGCTGCGGCAGTCGTTTATATTGCCTTTTTCTCTAAAAATGAGTTTGAAGAAGGGGATTTATTGCGGGAAATTGTTAATCGCGGAGTTATAAGAGTAGGAATAAATATAGATTCCAAACCCTTCGGTTTCATTGATCCAAACGGTATGGAAGCCGGTTATGATGTTGATCTGGCACATTATATAGCACAGTATATTTTAAAGAATCCGGATAGGGTTGAATTTATCCCCGTTACTCCGTCAACAAGACTTATCAAAGCATCTACGGGTGAAGTTGATATTGTTATTTCAACTGTGACAATAACTCCCCGGAGACAAGAAGTAGTAAGTTTTTCAACCCCTTATGATTATGCCGGACAAGCAATACTCGTTAAATCAAATAGCAGAATTAAGTCATTGTCGGATTTAGCAGAGCAGAATGTAGGTGTAATTTTTGGCACAACTGCGGAGTACAACATCAGAAATTTTGTTCCGACAGCTAATATTATAGGTTTCAGAAAATATTCAGAAGCTTATAAGGCACTTAAATCCGGACAAATTAATGCTATTACTTCCGACGATACCATTTTAAACAGATTTGCTCATGATGATAAATCAGTAAAGCTTTTACCTAAGAGATATTCTAAAGAGCCTTACGGTATTGCATTTAAAAAAGGTAGTTCAACAGTAAGGCTTAAAGAAAATCTGGATTATGTAATTATTGACCTTAAACAAAAAAATGTAATTCCGAGGTTGAGAAAAAAATGGGGAATATTGTAAAATATAAATTAATATGTGCATTAATAAGAATACCAGGTAACAAAAATTATATAAAATTTTTTTAATGCAAAGACAAATTTCTTATTGCCCGTAAACAGATTTGATTGTAAAATCATTCTATGAAGAGAATGAATGTTATAATCTGCGGTCTTGGTGCGGTTGGACTTACTTATGCTAACAAGTTCAAAGATGTTTCTAATCTAAAAATCCTTGTGGATAAAAAAAGATTAGAAAAGTTCAAAAAGAATAAACCGGTCTTGAACGGTCAGGAAATGGATTTTGACTATATCTTGCCGGACGGAAATTTTGATTGTGATTTAATAATCATATCCACTAAAGCTGACGGATTAGATTCTGCAATAGAAAATATCAAAAACTTTGTCAGAGAAAAAACAATTATTCTTTCGCTCCTGAATGGAATTTCAAGCGAAGAAAAGATTGCGAATATTTACGGCAGAGATAAAGTTTTGCACTCATATTTTATCGGACACAGTGCTGTAAGAGTCGAGAATACTGTAACACAGGACGGAGTCGGAAAAATTGTTTTTGGCTCTCCTTATAGAGAAAACAAGGCTAAAGTTGAATTATTGAAAGAATTTCTAACCGAATCCGGAATAGATTTTGATACTCCTAATGACATTATTTATTCAATGTGGTTAAAATATACTTTGAATATTTTTTCTAATCAAAGTTCCGCAATTTTAAACATGACATTCGGAGAGATGAAACATTCTCCAAAATTTATTGAGTTTGCTAAAAAGATTATAGAAGAAGTAAAAAATATTGCACAGGCTTGGGGAGTAAATAATTTAGAAAACCTTGAATCGGATTCTCTTAAGGCGCTCGCCGGCATGGTTGATGATGGGAAAACTTCCATGCATCAGGATATCCTTGCAGGGAGGAAAACCGAGGTTGATATTTTCGGAGGTGAAATTATAAAACTCGGAGAAAAATATAAGATTCCAACTCCATATAATCAGGTTATGTATGATATGATAAAAATTTTGGAGGAAAAAGAATGAATATAGCTTTTATTCCGGCAAGGGGCGGAAGCAAATCCATTCCTCTGAAAAATATAAAAGAAATTAACGGAAAACCGCTTATCTATTGGACTTCAAAAGCGGCAGAGGATGCAAGGTGTATAGATAAAATAATTATTGCAACCGAAAATGAAAAGATTAAAGAAACTGTTTTGAATTTCGGGTTTAAAAAATTGGAAGTCTACGATAGAGCCCCCGAAAATGCTCGGGATGAATCTTCAACTGAAAGTGTAATGACAGAGTATATTAAAAAAACAGGCTTGAACCCTGAAGATAATTTTTTCTTAATTCAAGCAACCTCTCCCCTGCTAAAGTCCGAATACATTGATGAAATGTATGAAGAGTATATTAAATCCGGCGCTGATTCAATATTTTCCGGAGTTAGAGAGAAACAATTTCACTGGATAGAAACCTCTCAAGGCGTCAATCCGATAAATTACGACTACCGCAATCGTCCGAGAAGGCAGGATTTTCAGGGAATTATAGCAGAAAACGGCGCCTGCTATATTAATAAGGTTAAAAATATCTTAAGAGATAATTGCAGACTCTTGGGAAAAATCACGGTTTACGAGATGCCCCCGCAAACCGGATTTGAAATTGATGAAGAATCCGACTGGATTATTGTTGAACAATTAATGCTTAGAACTTAAACAGGTTCTTGAGTTCTTGAGCAGACTGTTTAAGCGCATCTTTCTGAGAAGATACGGCATCTTTTACACTCTGAACATTTTCGCCCATGCCGGTTTTCAGTGTGTTCAGGGCTTCTTTCACATCAACTTTAACTTCTGCCGGCTCAAGCGCTGATGTATCAACTTTAGTCAGCCATTTGAAAGATTTAACAGAAGCCGGATTTGTGATTCCGCCGTTAAATACGACTTTAAAGTCTTTGTAACTTGTGCTTCCGCTTGAGAGCACAGGTATTGCAGCCGTATTTTCACTCTTAGGGTCAGAGGTTAAATTCTTGACAAGTGAAGAAGTCAGGTTTCCGAGTT
>CALUTN010000136.1 GCA_944323665.1 Candidatus Gastranaerophilales bacterium
CCTTTTTATAAAAGATTGTGAGAAAGGGAAAAAAAATATAATTCCCTTATCAGGTTATTAAGTTTTGTAACAATTTTTTTAAAACATTAAAGATTTTTACTAAAAAAGCCGTAATACATAGTAACAAGGGAAAACTATAAAGGAAAGCGGTTTTTATGGGAATGGCAGCATCACAGGCTAGAATATTGCAGCTCACCAGCCGAAAAAATACTATCGGTAATGAGTTAAGCCGCCTATCCATGCAGAAAATGAGTTTAACGAGGGCTATGTCCAAAGTTTCCAAGGAATATAACGAAGCTTTGAGCAGTACAGTATTGAAATGGTCAAATAATTCAGGTGTCAGTTATGTTGATCTTAGTTATAAAAACTTAATGACGCCTAGCAGTATGAATCAGCAGACGCCGTATTTATTGACAGATACCGCCGGTAAGGTGGTTGTGGATAACAGCTATCATAAGTATGCGCAGATGATTTCATCTGATGGCAAGGCTGGTGGTGACTGGGAGAGTAGCAGAACGGAAATTCTGTCGTCGTTGACAGGAATTCCTGCTGACAGTATTGAAAATTTAAATAAGTATGAAGAAACTGCCGATGAAAATTTAAAAACATTATGGGAAATTGAAGATAAAGAACCTGAACGTCCTGTTATTGAAGGTTCTAAAGATGATTTCCTTAAAAACATAGAGGATGTTGTTGATTTAGACGGAACAATTGACCTAGGTTCAGGAAGTTCAGCATTAAGCAAGCTGCGTTCAACTCTTGATAATATTGCGGGTTCTCTCGGGAAATATATTGATGATCCTGAAAATATTGAAAGTGCCTGTGATTCGTTTTATACGGAACATTCAGCATCAATAGAAAACAACGAAGATCTATCTAATGATTATTTCGTATTAAAAGGAAATGGTGACGGTTATACAATTGATGTTGCCAAAATGATGGATGAAATTCTGGGTGCGTATGGTACACTAAGCAGTAATGTGGGACAAAATTCATACGGTACGGAAACATATCTTTGGAGTGATATTGATTCTACAGAGTATAAAAATTGGGAGACCGAACATAAATCCTGGGAAACAACTTACAATAATGCACTTGAAGAATATAATAACTCTGACAATGCCAGAAGTACTCTTTTAACGGCAGAGCAAGAAAGCCAGATAAGCTTTTATGATAAACTTTTTTCGGCTATTGCGGAAAAGGGCTGGACTTATAATTCTAAGGCCGGTGATACGGATTATCTTAATCAGATGCTGCAAAATAATATGTATATGATCACAACCGTAAACAGAGAAAAAGAAACCGATTCAGCATCAGGAGAAATCAGTTGGGAAAACTCATACGAAACAAACATCGCATCAAACTTTACCAATATATATTCTGTAAATGACAATAGTGCTGTAAATGAAGCAATGTCTGAATACGAATACCAGAAAAGTATTATTAACGAAAAAGAAACTCGTATTGATACCAGAATGACTGATCTGGAGACGGAACAATCTGCTATAAGCCAAATGATTCAAGGTATCGAACAAGTCTGTAAAGATAATATAGAAAGAACTTTTTCGATATTTAGTTAAAATTCCGGCATGTTTATGTTACCCTTAGTATGTTGAGTTTTAGTAAGGGCAGACAGATATGTTTGAGTCGTTATCAGATAAATTACAGGATATTATTGCAAAAACCTCCGGGCAAAAAGAGCTTACACAGGAGAATATACAGGATGCATTAAGAGAAATCAGAAGAGCGTTACTGGAAGCTGATGTTAATCTCCGGGTTGTAAAGGCTTTTATCTCAAATATTAAAGATAAGGCAGAAGGCACCGATGTTCTGCGAGGCGTAAATCCTTCCCAACAGTTAGTTAAAATAGTTCACGATGAATTGATAGAACTACTGGGAAAAGAATCGTCTCCTTTGAATTTTCAAGGGACTCCTGCTCTTATAATGATGCTCGGCTTGCAAGGAAGCGGTAAGACAACATCATCAGCAAAGCTTGCTGTCAAATTAAAAAATGAAGGTAAAAATCCTTTGCTTGTAGCCTGCGATGTGTACAGACCCGCGGCAATTACCCAGTTAAAAACTCTGGGGGGACAAATCGGGGTAAATGTATACGCAGAAGAAAACTCAAAAGATGTTCAATCAATTATTCAAAATGCAATAAGTTATTCTAAAGAAAACGGCAATAACATTTTGATTCTTGATACAGCAGGACGTTTGCAAATTGATACAGAAATGATGGCAGAACTTCTTCTGATAGACAGAATATTCCATCCGGCGGAAAAACTTCTCGTAATAGATTCAATGACCGGTCAGGAAGCTGTTAATGTAGCCGAAAATTTTGATGCGCAGCTTGGAATAACAGGTCTTGTCCTGACAAAGCTTGACGGCGACTCAAGAGGCGGTGCTGCATTAAGTATTGTTTACTGCACAGGAAAACCTATTAAATTGACCGGTACCGGAGAAAAACTTAATGCTCTGGAAGACTTTTATCCTCAAAGAATGGCTGACAGAATCCTCGGAATGGGGGATATAGTTTCCCTGGTCGAAAGAGCTCAGGAGGTCTTCGACGAAAAAACTGCCCGCGAAATGGAAAAGAAAATGGCTAAGGCTGAATTTTCGTTTAATGATTTTCTCAAGATGCAGTCTCAGATGAAAATGTTTGGTTCAATGGACCAACTTTTGGGAATGATTCCGGGGCTTAAAATGTCAAAAGATGACAGGCAGATGATTTCTCACGAAGGTGAAAAACAGTTTAAACGCATTGAAGTCTTTATACAGAGTATGACGCCTGAAGAAAGAGAACATCCCGAATTAATGAATTCTTCCAGGAAAAAAAGAATCTCCCAAGGATGCGGAATACCTCTTCATGATATAAATATTTTTATTAACCAGTTTGAACAAATGAGAAAAATGATGAAAGGTATGTCTGATTTGAAAAACAATATGTCGAAATTAACGGGAAAGCTCGGGGCAGGCGCCGGCGGAAAACTATCTATGCATCAAATGATGAAAAATATGAGACGGTTTAAATAAAATGAAACTTATTGCAGGGCTAGGAAATATCGGGAATAAGTATGTTTTTACAAGGCACAATGTAGGATTTATGCTTGCGGACAGCATTGCTCTAAATTCAGGGTTGACGTTCAGAGAAAACAGCCGTTTAAAATGTCTGATGACAAACCTCCGAAATGGCTATGAGGATTACCTTATTATAAAACCAACTACGTTTATGAACCTGTCGGGGGAAGCGGTTCGTGCAGTTATGGATTATTATAAAATACCCGTTGAAGATATCATAATAGTTTATGATGATATTTCTCTCAATTTGGGGAAAATAAGATTTCGTGCAAATGGCTCTGACGGCGGGCATAACGGGATGAAATCAATTATCCGGCATCTTGGAACCTGTGAAATTGCAAGACTCAAGATAGGTATCGGTCCACAGCCGAATCTTCCTTCTGAAGTCTTTGTTTTACAGAACTTTTCACAAGAAGAATTAGAATCTTTAAAATCAGTACTTTCCAATGCTAAAAACGGTATCGGATGTTTTTTCAAAGAAGGTATAACAGAAGCGCAAAATAAATTTAATTAGGAGTGTATTATGAATCTTGCAGAACAACTAGAACAAAATGAAAAATATGATGAAGCTTATGCTGAATATAAAAAGGATTTAGCGCACAGGCAGAATGACATTGAACTTTTAACCAAGCTTGCCCATCTGGCATTAATACTTGAAAAGAAAGATGAAGCTAAAATATACTATACAAAGATTCTGGAGCTTGATTCCTCTAATATACTTGCACACGAGCAGCTTATTGATTTATTTGTACACGAAGATAAATTTAAATATTATTTATTAAGAGGAAATCTTCACTCGTTGCAGCAACAGTTCAGCTATGCAAAAAGTGATTACAGAAAAGCTGTTGAGCATGCAAGAGATCCTCAGGAGTCTTTGCCGGCAAGATACCTGCTTGCCGGGATATGTGAGCAGCAGGGGAAATTACAGGAAGCCATCGACGAATACTTGCGTATATCAGACTATGATGAGTCTAATCCTGTCGTGTTTCTAAAGCTTGCCGAATTATATGAAAAATCAGAAGGGCTTTATTCTGCTATTGAAACTCTTGAAAGGGGAAGAAAAGACAGAGGCTTTAAGAACTTTGAAGAAATTCTTGCAGGATATTATATTAGAAACTCACAACCTAATAAAGCTCTGGAGCTTACCAAAAATGATCTCACAAAGGCGCGTGCGCTTATGGATATGGACAGAAATGACGAGGCCTTTGAGATTTTAAATAAAGTTAAGGCCAGCTATAAAAGTGAAAAACTTATATACTCGCTACTTGCGCAATACTACTTCCAAAAAGGTATGCCTGATGAGGCCTTTAA
>CALUTN010000137.1 GCA_944323665.1 Candidatus Gastranaerophilales bacterium
CCCTCATCAATTAAATGAAATGTAATTCCGCTCGCTAATTCCTGATTTCTTATAACCCAGAAGTATGGATTAGGACCTCGATATTTTGGAAGAAGTGATGGATGTGCGTTAATTGCTGCGATTTTGGGCAGATTAAAAATTTCTTTACTTATTTTTTCTCCCCAGGAACCGACAAGGATAATATCCGGGCTCAGCTTTAACAGTTCTTTTTTGAACTCTTGGCTGTTAACTCCTTTGTGTGTGTAAATTTCAGGCAGATTGTAACTCCTGATATAATTGTATTCAAGAGAAGGGCAGATAATATCCTTAATTTTTCTGATAAGAGGAGGATACTTAACTGTTTCACGTCTTAAAACACCGACGATTCTGCATTCTGCATCTAATGCTGCGGCAATAAGATTTGTAAACATTTCTCCGTAGCCAATTATTACAACTTTAAGCATTCTTCAGTATCCCTTTTTATCTGTTTTTTTAAATCATCAAGTGAATTAAATTTTTGCTCGTCTCGTATTTTTTTTATAACTTTTATCTTTAGGTTTTGTCCGTAGATATTTTCACTGAAACCAGGTATATGAACTTCAAGTGACTCTTTTTCACCTCCGATAGTCGGTTTTATTCCCCAGTTTAAAACGCCGTTTCCCAGAGGTGTTTTTACAAGATAAACTCCATATGGCAGTTTAATACATTCTTTCGGATAAATCAGATTTGCTGTAGGGAACCCGAGTCTGCGTCCGAGTTTAGCTCCATGAACCACCTTCGATTCAATAATGTATGGTTCTCCAAGCATGGAGTTTACTTTTGCCAAATCTCCTTTTTTTATATATTTTTTTATTACAGTAGAAGAAACTATTTCATTTCCAATATAACAAGCCGGAATGCAAAAATATTTGTATCCGTATTCTGTTTGTTTTTTATTAAGTAACTCGGGATTCCCTTCTCTGTTATGTCCAAAAGTGTGGTTAAATCCAGTAGAGATTGAGATCGGGTTAAAATCTTTTATCAGGTTTTTAAGATACTCCTCTGCTTCCATATTAACCAGAGTTGAGAAATTTTTTTCTATTATAGTATTTACTTCCGAGTTTTTTATAATTTTATATGAAAGCTCTCTCGGGTAAATATATTCTATCTTATTTTGAAAAAATTCAGACGGGGAGTTCTTGAATGTTATTAAGATTGTTTGGGAGTTGTTTTCTTTCGCAAAACTGACAGCTGAATCTATAACAGTCTTATGTCCTTTATGAACACCGTCAAAAAAGCCAAGGATAAGACAATATCTACTCATAAATCTAAGCTAAAACGTTAAGTTTCTCTCCGAGAACTCTTCTTTCGCAAAAATGTTTCCACTGGTTAACAGAATCAAAAACCATTAGAACATCATCTTTGGAAGTTCTCCTGGACTGGGCATTGAAAGAATTAAATGCTGCATCCCTGACATTATCTGCCCCTTTTGTATTTAAATTAACAGATTGAACCTTATTGGCAGATATAGCAGAAACTAGCATAGTCACCCCTTTCCTGAAAAAATTTTATCACAAGGGATTTTTTTTTGCAATAAGTTTATCGGGTAATTTTGGGACTTATCAACCGCTCCTATCAGGGTAAAAGAGGCGGTCGGTTTTATTTTATAATTATCGGATTCGTTATAAAAAGAGACATTGCCCGAACAAATTGGAAATTTGAATTCTCTGCATGCTCTGTTCATATCATCAACAGTTTTTTTGAATTGAAGCATGACAGGTGCATGCTCAGGATTAGGAAAATTGAGACAATTTGTAATCCCCATAGGGGTATAGCCTTTTTGTCTTATATAATTCACTCCTTTTTTCAAAGTTTCGTAGGTTCCGCCATTTATAGCCGAAAAGGTGTAAACACAAATCGGAATACCTTCTTCTCTGATATATAGTTCGTTGTAATTAGGGTTTTCATACGGTTCAAGCAATGTCCTGGCACCAACTGTTGAGTCATACTGCTCAAAAATTTCTTTTGAGTTTATATCCATGATTTTTTCGCCTGAAAAGTCCTTTAAATTCCCTGAAAAATCAAGCTTTATTTCAGGAGGAGTAACCAGCAGGTCAGAAGGAATAGAGCCTATCAATTTACTTTTATAATACACTTCATACAATTTTTGAGGAATAATTTCTCCTATTATTGAATATTCAATTTGATATTTGTCCAAGATTTTTTTTACTTGCGGGATATTAGTTTCATCAAGAACATAGAGCATTCTTTCTTGAGATTCTGAGAGCATAATTTCCGTCGGTGTAATCGACAAATCTCCGGTATGCACTTTGTCCAATTCAAGCTTTACTCCAACTCCGCTTTTAAAAGCAATTTCACTTGTAGAAGATAAAATACCGGCAGCTCCGCAATCCTGAGTACAGAGCACGAGTTTATTCTTAAAAATCTCAAGAGACGCTTCTATCAGCTTCTTTTTCATAAAAGGATTTGCTATTTGAATAGAAAGCTTGTCCTCTTTATTATTTTTAAGATTCTTAGAAGCAAATGCAGCTCCGCCAAGTCCGTCTTTCATTGTAGCTGAGCCGGCTAAAATCAGTTTTTGCCCCGGTCTTGCGCAAGAAGATGTAATAATATCCTCAAATTTTGCTAATCCTATTGCCGTAACATTAACAAGCGGATTGAACGTATAAGATTTATCGTATAAAACTTCTGTTGAAACAGTAGGCACCCCTATGCAGTTTCCATAGAAAGAAATACCCTTTATAACCCCATTTTTTATTCTGTCATTATCACCAAATTTTAAAGAATTACAAAGAGCAATCGGCTCTGCATTCATAGCAAGAACATCCCTGATAATTCCGCCTATTCCGGTTGCGGCTCCGTTAAACGCTTCTACGGCACACGGATGGTTGTGAGATTCCATTTTAAAAAGTATGGCATGGTTTCCTAATTTAAAGCCCCCTGCATTTTCTTTAAAATATACGGCACCTTCTCGATGTAGATTTGACAGTAATTTCCTTGAATGCAAATAGCCGCAATGCTCGGAATAAGTGGCGCTAAACAAAGATTTTTCAAATTCATTAAGTTTTCTGTTTAGTTTAGTTTCTGCATAATTTATCATAATACTGCCTTTATACCTAAACTGATGAGTATAATCCCCGCCATAACTTCAAGCCGGCGCGACGGTATATTCTTAAACCTTCCTCCAAGCCAGAAACCCAGATTTGAATTAACAAAAGTTATTCCTGCAATCAACAGAGCCGGTTTAATAATTTTATTCCCGTATAAAGATAGAGAGATTCCGGCAGAAAAAGCATCAATACTTGTTGCAATCCCTGCTAAAAAAAGACAGGTAATTCCAAGGCAAAGTTGATTGGGCTTTTGTTTTTCATCAAAAGCTTCTTTGATAAATTTAACACCAAGGAAACAAAATATTGTAAGAATAAGTATACTTGCGTAAGGTTCAATATAAGTTTTTACAAATGAAGTTAAAAAATATCCTATGACAGGCATGATGCCTTGAAAAGCCCCGGTAAATACCGAGAGCAGAAGAGAATTTTTTCCCCTAAAATCAGTAAAAACTAACCCGTATGAGAATGAAAGTACACAAGCATCAACTGACAATGCTAAAGCTAAAAGAAATATCTCTAAATATGACATTTTAACCTCTAAAATACATCAGTTTTAATCGGGTTCTTAAATTTAGTAATATTGCTTTGGAACAAGAGTTTCACAGTCCCGACAGGCCCGTTTCTGTGTTTTGCAATAATTATTTCCGCTTCACCTTTGTTCGCAGCTTTCTCAGACATTTCCTCTTCATCATTATTATTTTTGTAGTATTCGTCACGGTAAATAAACACTACAATATCCGCATCTTGTTCAATAGATCCGGATTCTCTCAAATCTGATAACATAGGGCGCTTATCAGTTCTTCCCTCTACCGCACGCGATAGCTGTGAAAGAGCAATAATCGGAACATTCAATTCTTTTGCAAGGATTTTTAATCCCCTTGAAATGCTTGAAATTTGCTGCATACGATCTTCTCTTCCGGTACCTTCAATAAGCTGTAAATAGTCGATAACTATTAAGCCGAGCTTTTTCTCTGCCATAGCAAGTCTGCGGCATTTAGCTCTCAAGTCTGTTATCGTAACCCCCGCTGTATCATCAATATAGATAGGAGCCTGAGAAAATTTGTCCATCGCAACAGCAAGTTTTTCCCAGTCCTTTGATTGCATATTACCGGTTTTTAATCTCTGGGTATCAACTTCTGCTTCAGAGCAGAGCAGCCTTTGCACCAGCTGTTCTTTTGACATTTCAAGCGAGAATATAGCTACAGGAACATT